>JAGBFE010000015.1 GCA_018109965.1 Oscillospiraceae bacterium
AGGTCCATAACTTCCTGCTGGTTTGTTTCAGCCATCATTGCATAACCTGTCTGACGACATGCATAAACGTCGGAGTGGTCACCGAAGATGTTAAGAGCGTGGGATGCTACACAACGAGCAGAAACATGAATAACGTTTGGCAAAAGTTCGCCAGCGATTTTGTACATGTTAGGAATCATCAAAAGAAGACCCTGGGATGCTGTGTATGTTGTTGTAAGAGCACCAGCCTGCAATGAGCCGTGTACTGTACCTGCAGCACCAGCTTCAGACTGCATTTCTACAACCTTAACTTCTGTGCCGAAGATGTTTTTTCTGCCTGTTGCTGACCAAGAGTCTGTAACTTCAGCCATAACAGAGGATGGTGTAATTGGGAAAATACCAGCTACTTCAGTAAAAGCATAGCTAACGTGAGCGGCAGCTGTATTACCATCCATGGAAATTCTTTTTCTTGCCATTGGAAATGACCTCCTTATATTTAAAGGCACACTTTATGCCTATTATTACAGTTATCATTTTAACACTAAAGCCGATATAAGTAAAGAAGATAATTTATTTTTTAACAGTTAAAAAATTTTTTTGTCATTTTGAATACTTTTTTCTGAAAAAACTGTTTAAAATTTTACAAAATTCCGCACTATGTATAAATGTTTCTTACGGCAAATTTGACAAAATATACCTGCGGTGGTAATATATTCGTCACAGAATTTTGTTTTGTATAAAGGCTGCTGTTATATCGAAAATAAACATATTGGCAGCAAACATTAAAGAAGCCGAGGGACACAGTATGAATACTCCTGCGCAAAGACATTTTGAAACAATAATCAGTGAAAAAGAAATATTCAAAGGCCGTGTTTTCCGCGTGGGTGTGCGCGATGTACTTCTGGAAAACGGCGAAAAATCGGTGCGCGAAGTTGTTTATCACAACGGGGGCGTTTCAATACTGCCAATCGATAATGACGGCAACGTGTACCTTGTGCAGCAGTATCGCTGCGCCTTTAACAGCGAAGTGCTGGAAATTCCTGCCGGAAAGCTGGAAAAGAGCGAAAATCCTTTTGATGCCGCTGTGCGCGAGCTCAAGGAAGAAACAGGGTTTTCCGCCGAGGAAATTATTTCCCTTGGCGAATACTGGCCAACAGTAGGCTATTGCAGTGAAAAGATTTATCTTTATCTGGCAAAGGGACTTACTGCCGGCGACACCCATTTTGACAGCGATGAATTTATCAGCTGCATCAAAATGCCTTATGCACAGCTTTTGGAAATGTGCAAAAACGGTCAGGTGCCTGACGGCAAAACCCAGCTTGCAGTATTCAAAGCAATGGATTATATAAAATAAAATTATGTGTCACAAACCAATATGTCATTCTGAGGCACTTGTGCCGAAGAATCTCCCGGCTTAATCACAACATCGGTTACCGCCAGTCTGATAAGCCAGAGAGATCCTTCGCTTTGCTCAGGATGACTTTTTGTTATCTGTTTTTTCTTGTGAAAAACAGATTTTAATGCTAATATAAAGTCATAAATTTACAAAGGACTGATAATATGCGTTTTTTATCCCGTGACGATATCAAAAAATGTATGGGCCTTGACGAGTGCATCACCGCAATGGAAAAGGCATACAGAATTTTTTATGACAACAGCTTTTTTATGCCCCACCGTCCCTGCATTGAAAACGGCAAAAACACTTTGCTGTATATGCCCTGTTTTATCGATGAATGCTTTGGCACAAAAAGCCTGACCTTGTTTCCCGATAATCCTGCCAAAGGACACCCGATGATTGACGGCATTGTTGTGCTCAATGACAAAGACAACGGCGAAACAAAATCAATAATGCCTGCAAGCTTTTTGACTGCTTTGCGTACAGGTGCAAACACAGGTGTTATGCTCAAACATCTTGCTCCAAAAACTGCTGCCACCTGCGGTATTGTGGGTGCAGGTGTTCAGGGCGTGTTTCAGACCGCCTTTGCCTGCAAGGTAAGAGATATAAAAACGGTTTTTGTTTATGACCCGTATCTCAAAAACTTTGACAAATTCTGTGCAGATGTGCTGGAACTTATCGACACAAAACCAGATTTTGTACTGTGCAGTGATGTAACGGAACTTATGCAGAAAAGTGATATTATTTTAACTGCAACCACCAGCAACACCCCTGTATACCCCGATGACGAAGCCCTGTTCCGCGGCAAGACTGTTGTGGCAATAGGCAGCTACAAGCCCGACTGCCGCGAATGCCCCGATGCCTTGCTTCAGATATGTGACAACATCTATGTTGACCTTGACTTTGCCAAGGAAGAAAGCGGCGAGCTGCTGATTCCGCTCAAAAATGGTATTATCACCGACAGTGACGTGCTGCAGATTTCTGACGTATTATATGACGAAAAACTGAAATGTCACACCCCGGGTGAAACTATTTTCATCAAAACCGTGGGCATGGCACTGTTTGATGTTGTGTGCGGCAACGAAATTTACAAAAAAGCTGTAGAAAACGGTATTGGTACCGAACTTGATTTTTAAACCTGCAAAAAACCTCTGAACACGATTGTTCAGAGGTTTTCTCTTATATGTTTGTTTTATAAACTTTTATTCTGCAGCAATACGCCAGTCAATCGGCTCAAGGCCGTGCTGCACAAGATAATCATTGGCTTTTTTAAAATGTCCGCAGCCAAAGAACCCGCGGTAGGCAGATAACGGACTTGGATGAACTGTCTGTAAGATAAGATGCTTGGGATTGGTTATCAGCCTTGCCTTGCTTTTGGCATTGCTGCCCCAAAGCAGAAACACACAAGGTTCTTCCTTGTTGTTCAGGGATGCAATCACATTGTCGGTGAAGGTTTCCCACCCGCAGCTTTTATGGCTCTGTGGCTGATTCTGGCGCACCGTCAGCACAGTGTTGAGCAGCAGCACCCCCTGGTCTGCCCAGCTTTGCAGGTATCCGTAGTTTTTAGGCATCTGCACCCCAAATTCATCTTCGATTTCCTTGTACATATTCACAAGGC
>JAGBFE010000178.1 GCA_018109965.1 Oscillospiraceae bacterium
TATGGTGAAGACCCATATCTCACTGCAGTTATGGGCACAGCCTATGTAAAAGGCCTGCAGGGCAACGGCAGATACCGCAAATGTGATGCGACTTTAAAACACTATGCGGTGCACAGCGGTCCCGAAGAAAAACGCCACCATTTTGATGCACTGGTGAACGATAAAGATTTGTACGAAACTTATCTGTGGGCGTTCCGCTATGTAATTGAAAACGCAAAGCCTGCGGCAGTTATGGGGGCATACAACCGCACCAACGGCGAAGCTTGCTGTGCTTCTGAACGGCTGCTTAAAGATATTCTCCGCGGTGAGTTCGGATTTGACGGCTATGTGGTCAGTGACTGCGGCGCAATCCGTGACATCAACGAACATCATCATCTCACAGATTCCCTTGCTGAAAGCAGTGCCCTTGCAGTAAAAGCGGGCTGTGATTTAAACTGCGGCTCGGCTTATCTGTGGCTTAGTGAAGCTGCCGAAAAGGGAATGATTGATGAAGACACCATTACACAAAGTGTGGAACGGCTTATGGAAGCGCGGTTCCGTCTTGGTATGTTCAGCGATGACTGCGAATATGATAATATTCCTTACGACGTGGTGGAATGTGAAAAACACATTGAACTGTGCCGCAAAATGGCGCAGGAAAGCATTGTGCTGCTCAAAAATGACGGAATACTGCCAATAGGAAATGATGTCAAAAACATTGCGGTTATTGGCCCGAATGCCGAAAGCATAACACCGCTTTTCAGCAACTATTACGGCAGGGCAACAAGATACACAACACTGTTGCGTGGCATACTTGAGGGTGCCCCACAGGGTACAAAAGTGCGGTATGCCATTGGGTGTGATTTGTGCCGTGATGATTTAAACCCTAAATATGAGGAAATTCCAATGCGAGAAGCAATTCTTGCAGCAAAATCATCAGATGTGGTAATTATGTGCATGGGCCTTGACCCAGGTATTGAAGGAGAGCAGGGAGATACCTACAATACAATCGGTCTTGCGGCAGGTGACCGCGCAACCATTGACCTGCCTTTGTCGCAGAAAAAACTGTTCAGTGAAATATCAAAACTTGGCAAACCGATTGTGCTTGTCAATATGTCGGGCGGATGTGTAAATCTTGTTCAGCAGGACGAAAAATGTGCCGCGGTGCTGCAGTGCTTTTACCCTGGTGCCGAAGGCGGCAGTGCACTGGCGGATATTTTGTTTGGCAAGGTCAGTCCAAGTGGCAGGCTGCCCGTTACATTCTATCGCAGTGACAGCGACCTGCCTGATTTTGAAAATTATTCAATGGAAAACCGCACCTACAAATTTTTCAAAGGCACACCTTTGTATCCGTTCGGACACGGACTTACCTACAGCACAGTCAGCGAAAACTGGTTGGATGAAAACACAGTTGAAGTTGAAAACAAAGGGGAGTACAATACCGATTACAGTGTGCTGAAATTTGAATATATCCCACACAAAAATCTTTGCGGAATAAGAAAAGTGTTTATTGGAAAAGGTGAAAAACTGACTGTAAAATTTTGACACATAACAAAACGGACAGATTGCAAAATCTGTCCGTTGTTTTTGTTTATATAGTGTTTCGGGATTGGTGCAATACGTAGTGTTGCAAAATAATTCACATAATAAAAATATAGTCTCGTTTCTATCGGCTTTGTCTTTCAGACTTTTTAGCAGCCTTTGCGGCTTCCTTTGCAGCTTTTTTGTCTTCGGCTTTTTTGTAATCACAGTATGGGCTGAG
This sequence comes from Oscillospiraceae bacterium, assembly GCA_018109965.1. The sequence continues at coordinate 1,742 of JAGBFE010000178.1, forward strand.
CACACATTTTTCGCACATTGCCTTGCGTGCGGTGCAGACCGCTCTGCCGTGTTCAACAAGGCGGTGGCAAAAATCGTTCTGCTTTGCAGGCTCAACCACACGTTTAAGCTCCAGTTCAACCTTGTACGGGTCGGTGGTGTCCTTTAAAAAGCCAAGTCGGTTGGAAAGTCGTATGCAGTGAGTGTCTGCCACAATGGCGGGTTTGCCGTAAACATCACCGATAATCAGATTTGCGCTTTTGCGGCCCACACCGGGCAGCTTGAGCAAATCATCCATATTGTCA
>JAGBFE010000179.1 GCA_018109965.1 Oscillospiraceae bacterium
AAGCATTATCTGGCGGTGGTGTACAGCTTGCTGCAGCAGGGCGAAACAGAAAAAGCCATGCAGGAGCTGGAGAAACGTCAAGTGGAAATTGCGCAAAACCATGTCTTCGATACAGGCTATCCATTGCTCAATTCTGTACTTGCCTATAAGATACAATGGGCCAAAGAACAGCATATTCAGACAAAAATTTTCTGGAATCTGACAGAGCCGCTGGCCATCAATCAGACAGATTTGGCCGTAATCTTAGCCAACGGGCTGGACAATGCCATTGAGGCAGCGGGGCAGGTGAACGGTGAACAGGCGTATATTACCGTTTCCGCTGAAAACAAACTGCACTATCTGGTGCTCAAAATCAGCAACAACAGTGCAGTTCCGCCATTAGAGAAAGACGGAAAGCTTGTGACTACCAAAAAAGAAAAACATCTGCATGGTTTTGGGTTGGAAAGTATTCATCATCTGGCATTGCAGTATGAAGGGGAATCTTCTTTTGCTTATCAGGATGGGGAATTTGTGCTGACCGTTATGCTGAAAAATAAAGCAGAAACAGAGCAGGAGGGGACAGAATAAGGGGTTAAAATCATGAAAATATTTGCAGATTTACTGGGTGGTATTTTACACATTATTGTAATGTACCTTTTTTATAAAAGTTTTTTGCCGCAGTATAACACAAAAAAACAATTTGTAATTGCTGTGTATGTGCTGACTGGCATATACGGTATAGTCTATCCGATTTTGGTACTGAAAACGCCAATGCGTATGCTGTGTACACTGATATATTTTGCATTGCCGTTAGTGGTTCATAGAGATAAACTGGCGAAAAAAGTGATGTTAGTTGCAGTATATTTTATTGTTCTGAATATCTCTGTATTGATGCTTAAGGCAATATTGCTTGGATATCTCGGCGATTTTTTGGTGTTTTACCAAAGTTTTGAGTATTATTATTTTTGGGGTGTCATATTTTCCTGGCTTCTTACAACAATAATACTTTATTTTTTTTCAACAAGTGTGATATTGTTGCAGAATCGTTTACCTGTTTATTTATATGCGGTGTTATTTTTGATGCCGGTCTTTTCTGTAGTGCTGTTTTTTTATTTACAGGAGATTGTCATTCTTGTAAATGAGCAGTCTGTTTACAACGCATATTGTCTTGTCACTTTAATTTTGTTGTTATTTAACCTGTTTGTTATTTTTACAGTATCGCGTATTTCTCAGGCCAGCGAATTAAAAGCGCGTCTAGCTTATGAAGAAAGTCGGACGCAGGACCAGCATCGCTATCATCAGAATCTGACGGTATATCATCAGAAAGTGCGGCAATTATCTCATGATTTGCACAATCATTTGCTGATATTACACCATGCTCTGCAGGAAAAAGACTATAGTACAGCAGAACAATATGTGGAAAAGCAGCTGACTATACTGGATGGCAGCAAAACTATCTATTATACGGGATATTTGCTGCTGGATACCATTTTAGATTACAAACAGCAGATTGCCCGCAATAAACAAATTCGTATGCAAATACAAAGTGCATTGGAGCCGGATATGTCTCTTACGGAAGAATTGCTGCAGGATTGGTGTATTATGCTGGGCAGCTGCTTGGACAATGCCATCGAGGCAACAGAGCAAATTGCAGAAGTGGAACAGCGTAAAATAAAGGTGTCTATCAAATATGATGCATTTTACCTGAGCTGCTGTATAGAAAATAATGTACAGGCTCCAGTACCTCTTGTGGAACAGCAGATTCCCCAGACTGCCAAATCTGACAAAACACTGCATGGTCTGGGCTTGCAAAATGTAAAACGCCTGGCAGAACAACACGATGGCTATCTTGTGCTGGAATGCAGTGAAACAGTATTTACTACTCGCTTTACAGCAAAATACAGATAAAAACAGTAAAGCGATTATTCATACAAAAATAAAAACAATCCTTTCAAATTTGCAATGTACAAATACAAGATGAATTTGTTATACTATTAGCATGAAATAACAAATTAAATGTGAAAGCAGGTGTTCTTATGGAGGGGTACAATTCATTCTGCTTAACTTTGAATAATTTAAGTGATATCTATTTATATGATTCACCATATAATATTGTAGTATTGACAGGGTGTGTAAAATTATATGAGTTTTGCTTTGAACAATCCTGGAAAGCAATGAAAGAACTTTTGGAATCTCATGGTGTTGCAGAAAGTGCAACAGGATCACCAAAACAGATATTGAAAGCTGCTTATCAGGCGGGAATGATTGTGGATGAAGCGTTGTGGTTAGATGCACTTGTGAGTCGAAATAATGTATCACATGCATACAATCAGAATATTGCATTAGAAATATTGGAAAAAACAAAAACCTCTTATTATGAAATGTTTTGTGCGTTGCAAAAAGAACTTGA
>JAGBFE010000180.1 GCA_018109965.1 Oscillospiraceae bacterium
TATTCCATAGTTTAGATTGTTGCTTCAATGCAAACCCAGTTGTTTTTGGTGTGTACTTTAAGGATTTTAAAGCCAAGGTTTTCAAGGCAGGCAAGGACCTCGTCCTTGCGGTCAATGATAATGCCGCTGGTGATGTACAAGCCGCCTTCCTTCAAAAACTGCGGCACAGTTTTGCTCAGCATCATAATTGCGTTTGCAACAATGTTTGCCACCACAATGTCGTATTTGCCGCTGGCCTGTTCGGCAAGGTCGCCAACTTTGATTGTGAATTTGTCGCTCACGCCGTTCAGTTCGGCGTTTTCCACAGCAACCTTAACAGCAGTAGGGTCAATGTCCACACCTTCAGCTTCCTTTGCACCAAGAATACAGCTTGCAATGCCAAGAATACCGCTGCCTGTGCCCACATCCAGCAGTCTTTCGCCGCCCTTTATTGTGCGGTCAAGCACTTCAAGGCAAAGGTTTGTGGTTTCGTGTGTGCCTGTGCCAAATGCCATACCTGGGTCAAGTTTGAGTATTTTGCGGTCGGTTTGGCAGTCTTCCCAGCTTGGGCAGATCATAAGATTGTCGCCGATTGGCAGTGCGTGGTAATATGCTTTCCAGCCTGTTTCCCAGTCTTCCTGATTTACATATTCAATTTCGGTTGTAAACTCAACACCTTCTTCGCTCAGACGTGTCTGCAGCACCAAAAGGCTTTCCTGTGCGTCAAGTTCGGGGGAAATGTAGTGGTGAACAATAATTTTTGTGCGGTCCTTTTCCAGCAAATCCTGTTCAATCAGGTCAATGTGGGCAATTTCCAGCACGTCGCTTTCAAGGTTTGAGTAGTCTTCAATCTGTACACCCATAGGGCATACTTCTGCTGAAACATAGTCAAAAACCTCTTCAAATTTTTTGTCGCATATAATTTTTATATCAGTCCATTGCATAGGTTGTATCTCCTGTAATGTTATAGTCAAAAGTGTTAAATATCGATAAAATAATTGTACCATAAAAGCATTTGATTTTAAATACAAATGTGCTAATATATAAGTTAGAGTTTAATTATATCAAACAAATCTGCATATAAATTCAAAGGAGAAAAATTATGGCAAGCCGTTTTGACAAAAAAATTGACCGCTGGGCAACCGGTGCAACCAAATGGGCAATGACAAAGGACCCTTCCTCACCACAGTACACACCTGTGCCAAAGGAAGATGTTATTCCAATGTGGGTTGCAGATATGGATTTTGAAACTGCACCAAGCGTTATCGAAGCATTGAAAGAAAGAATTGAACACCCAATCCTTGGTTATTCGGTACTCAACGAAAGATATATTGCCGCTATCGCCAACTGGCAGGAAACACGCTACGGCACAAAAGGCATCAAAGCAGAACACATCCTTTATCAGAACAGCGTTCTGGGCGGTGTTTGCAGCGCAATCAGCGTTTACACACAGCCGGGTGACTGGATTCTGACAAGCCAGGCAACATATGTAGGCTTCCAGGGCTCTATTAAAAACCTTGGCCGCAACATTGCATTTTCACCGCTGACAAAGGACGAAAACGGCGTTTACCGTATGGACTTTGAAGATATGGAAAAACAGATTGTGGAAAAAAACATCTCAATGATGATTTTCTGTTCTCCGCACAACCCAACAGGCCGTGTTTGGGAAAAATGGGAAATTGAAAAGGTTGTAGAACTTTGCGACAAATACAATGTGTTCCTTTACAGTGACGAAATCTGGGCCGACTTTATGACCGACCCTGCATCAAAACACATCCCGACACAGTCCGTAAGCGACACAGCAAAACGCATCTGCATTGCATCCTATGCACCAAGCAAAACCTTTAACCTTGCAGGCCTCATCGGCTCCTACACAGTTTGCTACAACCCTGTTATCAATGCACGCATCAAGCGTCAGGGCGAAAGCACACACTACAACAACGCAAACGTTTTGTCCCTTGCAGCCTGCACAGGTGCATACGAAGGCGGTGCAGAATATGTTGACGAACTTATGCCATACCTGCGCAAAAATCAGGAATATATGGTTGATTTCTTCAACACACGCAAAGGCATCGACTGCTACCTGCCACAGGGCACATATCTTTTGTGGGTAGACATCGGCGGCTGCGGCATGGATATGGACACAGTTATGAAAAAACTGAGCGAAGTTGGCGTTATCGTTAACGACGGCAGACCGTTCCAGGGCCCTACACACCTGCGTATCAATGTGGCTTGTCCGTTTGACAGCGTGGTTGAAGCCTGCAGAAGACTTGAAACAGTTTTTGAAGCAAAATAATTAAAATTGCAAAATCAAAGGGCGGCATATGCCGCCCTTTTTGTTGATAAAAATTCAATTTAGTGTTATCCTATTATCAGTTTTTATTTAAAATTTCAAATTTTGTGAGGCAAGGATGAAAAAGCTTTTTTATAATCTTATTTTGCCAATTACATTTGTGGCACTTTTGCTGCTCAGTGTGGTGGGGGTAAGCCAGTTCCGTCCCTTTTTTGCAAAACAATACGACAAGCTGAACACTGCGGAATACATCGGCATTGCGCAGGAGGACCTGATGAGCGTCACCGACGGTCTTTTGTCCTATATGGCAGGTGGCAGGGAAAACCTTGATATGCAGTATGA
>JAGBFE010000016.1 GCA_018109965.1 Oscillospiraceae bacterium
GACTTTACTTTCCCCGATATTCAATCTTATCCTTACATTGCCTGTATCAATGATATGTGTTCTGTCAACAATTACACCTATGCTTGGCTTTATACCTTGTCTGAGTGTAATAAACAGTGTATTAGTTGCTACTAACACGTATATCTGTGCCACACTTTTGGCATTTATTGATATTATTGAGCAACATTTTGATTTTGCGCTAATCAATCTGTCCGCTCCTGTTTTTGTTGTTACTGCATTTGCAGCTCTTGCAGCTGTTTTTGTGGTTTCATTTCAGACGGAAAACAAAAAACTGCGAAAAATTTTTGTTGTGGCTGTATCAATTTTAACCGCTTTGTGTTATAATTTATTGAATAACAATGTTGTTACAGTAACAGCCTTTGATTCGGGCAGAGAAACTTCCTTTCACATTTCGGCAAAAGGCAGTGAATATCTTGTGCTGTCGGAATGGATGACACAGTCCGATGCAAAAGACAGGCTGATATCTGCAAATGGCAGAAAATATGAACATGTATATTACTGCCCAAAAGAATTCAAATACTACACCGATTATACAGATATTTCAAAACAAGTTACAGAGGTGTCTGTAACTGAGGCATATAATAATGATGTATTTACTCTGAAAAGTGATATTTCAGGCAGTAAAAAGCTTTTTACTTTTTCTGTAAAGGATTGTGATATTCAGTTTGCTCACGGAAAAGTCACGGCAGCAGGTGCGGAGTATTATTTCCTTGGAAATGACAAACCAAAATCTGTTGCAGCAGATGAAATATATATTTTCGGCAATATTCCAACCTGGATGGAAGTTGAGGATATCATACAGATATCTTCCGACCTGAAGATGAAAATAAACCTGAAAACAGGTGAATACAAAACGGTAAAGGATGTGTTCAACTTTGGCTATTAGCTACAAAATTGAAAATACAGATTTGCAAAAGCTGTGGTTGGTATTGTCAAAGGATGATTTTGCCGGTCAGGATAATTTAAAACTTATCCTTAAAATTGCACAGCAGGCGGGAATCGACCAGGACAGTATTTCGTATTTTACCAATGCAAAATTTGACCTTCAGGAAATGGCAGACCTTGCACAGACTGTCAGCTTTTTTGGTGACAGGCTTATAATCATCAAGGATTTTGATATATCAGAACTGAATGACAGCTATATTGAACAGCTGTGCAAAATAATTGAGGACAGTGACGGCACACATTTTGCAATTGTGCTGACCTACGAAGATGAAAAAACAGTGTCTTCAAAAAAATATGCCCCGCTGATTGAAATTGCAAAAAAACAGGGGATGTTTCATCAGATAAAGGAAATAGATGAAAAATATCTTATCGATTTATCGATTGAAAAGGCAAAAAGCCTTGATACATCCCTGGATAAGGCAACTGCAAGCTATATTGTGCAGAATGTAGGCAAAAATATTGGTCTTATATTAAATGAAATTGAAAAATACTGTGCAGCCTGCAACTATACAAAAATCAGCAGGGAGGATGTTGATGCTATCGGTGTCAAAACCCTTGAAGCAAGGATTTTTGATGTAATAGATATGGTGTGCAACAAAAAGCCGGTAAAAGCACTGGAAACACTTAATCTCCTTTATTCACAGGGCACGGACGAAATTGCGGTTCTTGGTGCACTGGCAACAAGTTTTATAGATATTCACCGATGCAAAATGGCAAAGAAAAAGGGCATAGGATATCAGACTGTTCACCAGGATTTTGAAAAACGTTCCAATGCATACCGTTATCAGAAAGCTATGAACAATGCCAACAAATTTTCCGAAAAAGGTCTGGAAGAAATCATATCACTTATGCTTAAAACCGACCTTTCCCTAAAAAGCTCATCTGTTGAAAAACGTCAGCTTATAGATGTGCTTGTAACACAGATAATAGTAAAAGGTATGGCGGACTGATGGAAAAAATTAAATTAAATCAGATTGTTGTGGTGGAAGGCAAATATGATGCAATAAAGCTGGACAGCATAGTTGATGCTCTGATTATTGCGGTGAACGGTTTTTCCATCTTTAAAGATGATGAAAAAAAACAGCTTTTAAAAGACCTGGGACAGAAACATGGCATTATTCTGCTTACCGACTCTGACACAGCAGGTTTTAAGATACGCAACTATATACAGAATATCTGCCGCAATGCCAAAATCACCAATGTGTATATTCCGCAGATTGCGGGCAAGGAATCCCGCAAGACAGTGGGTTCAAAGGAAGGCACACTGGGGGTTGAAGGTATAGACAAGCAGATTTTGTTAAAATGCCTTGAAGATGCCGGGGTTACTGATATCGGCGTAACTGATATAAAAAAATCAGATATGACTTATCTTGATTTGTTTCAGCTTGGTCTTTCAGGCACAGACAATGCGTCAGAAAACAGACACAAGGTATGCAGAGCACTTAACATACCAACAAAATTATCAAAAAAATCCTTTCTGGAGGTACTTAACCGAATGACAGACAAACAGCAGCTTGAAAAAATTTTGAATGAAAAACCAACACTGTTCTGGGACTTTCACGGCACACTTACACTGCATCTACATCAGTGGACAGACTGTGCGTATCAGCTTGTGCAGGAAAATTTCCCACAGTACAATATAACAATGGAAAAAATCTGTGACGAACTGGATGGCCAGTGTCTGCCGTGGTATACATATGCCGACCGCGACAGCCGCGAACTGCTGCAGATTGAAGACGGCTGGTGGAAAAGCTGCAATGAAGAGCTTTTAAAAATGTTTATGCGCTGCGGACTTACAAAGGACGAAGCAGAAAGCATCTATCTTAAGGTGCGTCCATATCTCATAGCACCGGAAAACAATCCGCTTTATGATGATACAAAAATGGTGCTTGAAACTTTGAGAGAAAGAGGTTACAGGCATTATCTTGTTTCCAATAACTATCCGGAACTGGATGTGCTTATGGATCAGCTTGGTCTTACGCAGTATTTTGAAGCACAGGTCATCAGCGGCAAAATCGGTTTTGACAAGCCGAGAAAAGAAATATACGAATATGCCCTGAATCTTGCAGGCAATCCAACTGAAAGATATATGATTGGTGACAATCTAAAGGATGATATCCACGGCAGCAAAGCCTGCGGTTTCAAAACAGTTTTTATTGATCTTCGCGGTAACAGAAGTGATGACAAATGTGACCACACTGTATATGAAATCAAAGAAATTCTTGATATTTTAAAATAAATTCGATATAGTTATTGACTTTAAAACAGAAATATTTATAATTATTTCGGGCGGCCATAGTGCCGCCCGTAAGTTTTGGTTATTTTATTTTAGAGGAAATATATTATGCAAAAGGTTTTACGTTTTGTAAAAAAGAATGTTGTGCTCACAGTAGCAACTGTTGCAGCACTTATAACCTGCTTTTTTGTTCCGCCGTCAGCGGATTATATATCATATTTTGACTTCCGTACACTTGCCTGTCTGTTCATAACTCTTGCGGTGGTATGTGCATTGCGTCAGATACGTTTTTTTGCAATTCTGGCACGAAGAATTGTACAGATGACAGGCAGTCTGCGTATGCTGGCACTGGCGCTTGTGTACATCACATTTATCGGTTCAATGATAATTGCCAATGATATGGCACTTATCACATTTTTGCCCCTTGGTTATTTTGCATTGTCGGTAACAAACAATGAAAAATATGCAGCTTTGCTGTTTATACTGCAGAATATTTCTGCAAACCTTGGTGGCATGCTTACACCGTTCGGCAATCCGCAAAACCTTTATCTTTACAGCTACTTCAGCATACCTACAATGGAATTTATGGCAATTATGCTGCCACCTTTTATTCTTGCTGTTGTGATGCTCACATTGTGCTGCCTTTTCTTTCCAAAAACATCACTTTCCGTTGATACCGAACTTGGTGTAAAACTGGATGTAAAAAAGACAGTTCTTTACCTTGCGCTTTTTGCAGTTTCAATTCTTATTGTGTTCCGCATTGTTCCGTGGCAGGCAGGGCTTGTGGTTATCCCATTGGTGCTTTGGTTTGCGGAGAAAGAAGCACTCTATATGGTTGACTATCCGCTTTTGGGAACATTTGTAATGTTTTTTATCTTTTCCGGCAATCTGTCACAGATACCTGCGGTCAACAACTTTGCAGCAGCCCTGCTTGAAAAAAGCACATTGCTTGTTACCGCAGCAAGCTGTCAGTTTATCAGCAATGTTCCGTCTGCAATTCTGCTTTCGCATTTTACAGACAACTACCGTGAACTGCTGCTTGGTGTAAACATCGGTGGTGCGGGCACACCTATTGCATCTCTTGCAAGCCTTATCACACTCAGTGAATTCCGCCTGCTGTATCCCGAAAAAACAGGCAGCTACATCAAACTGTTTACCGCACTCAATGTGTTTTTCCTTGTGGTTATGACAGCTGTAGCATACTTTTTCTTTATTTAAACAAAAATTTTGCTTTTATGAATATTATGTATAATTAAATATTTCTATTATAGTAGAATGGGCCCGGTATTATATCGGGCTCATTTTTTGCTTTAATATAAATGCAGCCGTCAAATCGATTAAGCTCACCATTTTGGTGGGCTTTTTTTGTTATGCTTGTTAACAGGAGGTGAAAAAATGAACAGTTACAGCTATATCCGTGTTAGCACAAAAGAACAAAAAGAAGACAGACAGTTGGACGCAATGAAAGAGTTAGGCATTTTAGAAAAAAATATATTTATTGATAAGCAGTCAGGCAAGGATTTTAACAGGCCGCAGTATAAGAAACTGATAAAACGATTAAAAAACGGAGATGTCGTGTATATCAAAAGCATTGACCGTCTTGGCAGAAACTATGATGAAATATTGGAACAATGGAGAGTGATAACCAAAGAGAAAAAAGCTGATATTGTGGTTTTGGATATGCCGTTATTGGATACAAGAGAAAAACAGGAAAATCTGACAGGTAAATTTGTTGCCGACCTTGTGCTGCAGATTTTGTCATATGTTGCACAGACGGAACGTGAGTTTATAAAAAAACGTCAGGCAGAAGGCATTGCTGCAGCAAAAGCAAGAGGGGTAAAGTTTGGAGCAAAAAGAAAACCTGTTCCCGAAGACTTTGAAAAAATAAAGTCAGAATGGGAACAGGGAAAAATATCCGTAAGAAAAGCGGCAGAAATGCTGAATATACCGCCATCCACTTTTTATAAATGGTGTACAGAACAATAAAAATAATAAA
>JAGBFE010000017.1 GCA_018109965.1 Oscillospiraceae bacterium
CCCTTCCCTCATTGCAAAAGAAGGCAAAGTATTTGAAGATGTAGTTAAAGAAATCACAACAATTGTTGATGGTCCTATCTCTGCTGAAGTTATCTCCCTCGAAAGCGAAAAAATGGTTGAAGAAGCACTTGAGCTTGCCAAAATTCATCCAAACATCGTTATCAAACTTCCAATGTGCCTTGAAGGTCTTAAAGCTGTTAAAATCCTTTCATCCAAAGGCATCAAAACAAACGTTACACTTATTTTCTCCGCAACACAGGCATTGCTTGCAGCAAGAGCCGGTGCTACATATGTAAGCCCATTTGTTGGCCGTCTTGATGATGTTGGCCAGGAAGGTATCAACCTTATCAGCGAAGTAAGCGAAATCTTCTCAATCCACGGTATTGAAACAGAAATCATTTCTGCTTCCATCAGAAACCCAATTCACGTTACATCTTCTGCTCTTGCAGGTGCTCATATTGCTACAGTACCATACAAAGTAATTGAACAGATGACAAAACATCCGCTTACAGATGCAGGTATCGCAAAATTCCTTAAAGACTGGGAAACAGTTCCAAATAAATAATTTAAAAGGAAATCCAATAAATGTTTGAAGAAATAATGCACAATGTCGTGATGATTTTAATTCACGTTATTGAAATAATCGGCATTTTTATTGTTGTTACAGGTGTTTTCAGAGCTTTCAAGGATTATCTTAAAAGCCTTGGCGGCAATATAGGTACTTTTGAACTGCGCCACGACCTTGGCACAGCAATGGTTACAGGTCTTGAATTCAAAATGGCTGCTGAAATTCTCAGAACAGTTATTGTAAGAACAAAAGACGAAATTATAATGCTTGGTGCAATCATTCTTCTGCGAGAAGTTCTGTTCTTCTTTATCAACAAGGATATCAAGGAACACAACAAAGAACACAGCGTTGAGAATGATTCTGAGCATAAAAAAATTACAGGAATCAAAATCGAAAGAGAATAGCCTGAATTTACATTACAAATCCGTGCAGGCGGTTTTGGCTGCACGGATTTTTATTTTAATTGATAATTTTAAATAATATCAATTGGCATATACTGTGTTATGCACAGTTTAAAGCTTGAATAATATAATTTGCAGACACACAAACTGTAAATTTTAAAATAAATCAAAAGGAGAGCATAAAATGTACATTTTGTTGCTTGTTTTCTGGATAATACTGAACGGCAAAATCACATTGGAAATTTTGCTTATAGGCGCTGTTTTTGCAGCGGCAATATTCTGGTTTATGTGCAAATTTCTTGAATATTCACCAAAGTATGAAATTTGTGTTGCCAAAAACATAATATGGATTCTTACATATTTTGTTGTGCTGCTTATTGAAATTTTCAAATCTGCAATTACAGTTTACAAACTTGTCTACAGCCGCAAAATTGAAATTCAGCCACAGATGGTATTTTTTGATGTGGATATCGAAAGCGAGTTTCTGCGTTTTGTGCTTGCCAATTCCATAACGCTCACACCGGGCACAATTACAGTCGATGTGGACGAAAATCATTTTTGTGTTCATGCACTGGACTACACTCTTGCGGAAGGCATCGAAAGTTCAGTGTTTATCAAAATTCTTAAGATAATGGAGGCAAACTGCAATGGCTGAAACAATTTATAACAGTTTTGTAATATTGATGCTTATTGTTCTTGCCATTGTTATTTTTGGCTATTTTGTAAGAACAGTTCTTGGACCGCATTTTTCTGACAGAATACTTGCAGTTAACAGCATAAGTACAGTTGTAATGCTTTTTATAAGCTTCATTGCTGTTTTACAGGGGGAAAACTATATTGTCGATATGGCTGTTATATATGCAGTTCTTGGTTTTGTATCGGTTATCATTTTGTGCAAATCCTACCTGAGAAGTCACAAAAAAGACCGTGCAAATGACCTTAAAAACATTAAAGCTCAGGTAGATAAAACAAAAGAGGAGGCAGAGGAAAATGATTAGACTTATACTTTCCGCACTCTTTATTTTTGCAGGTGTAAATGTAATAGTTACGGCACTTATCGGCAACTATCGTTTCAGTTATGTGCTCAACCGTATGCAGGTTGGTGCAACATCTGATACAATGGGTGCAATTTTAGTGCTTATAGGGCTTGTTATTAAAGCAGGATGGTCTATGATAAGCCTTAAATTGCTTATTATGATTATATTCTTCTGGGTTGCAAGCCCGGTATCAGCACATTTTCTGGCAAGAACAGAAGCCATTGCCAACGAGAATATTCTTGATGAATGTGAGGTAGTAAGCCATGGTGACGTTTGAAATTATTTTGCTCATATTCCTTATAGTTTGTGCTGTTACCGCCTGTCTGGCTAAAAATCTGCTATCAACAGTAATTATTTTTATGTCATACAGTTCGGTAATGTGCGTAATATGGCTGCTTCTCCGTTCTCCTGACCTTGCTATAACCGAAGCTGCTGTAGGTGCAGGTGTTACAAGTATACTGTTCTTCATCACACTTAAAAACGTTAAGCAGCTTAAAGAGGAGGATGAATCAGACGATGTTTAAAAAATTATTCTCCCAGATAAACCGATTTGTGGATGGGGATGTTTCCTTTGAAATTAAACCAAAAGAAGCAAAACAGCGCAGAGCTTCATCCCACAGTGAAAAAACAGTTGCTGAGCGATATACTGCATGGCATGACAGACACGGATACAAAACTTTCAGAGGTGCATATATTGTGTTAAGTTGCCTTATTGCAGTTTTTGTTATTTCTGTACTGCTCTATACCGTTTCATATCTCCCGCCATACGGCGAAGCAGCTAACCCTGTTAACAATGAAGTTACCGAAAGATATATCGAAAAAGGTATGGAAGAAACAGGTGCAGTAAATATCGTTGCAGGTGTTATACTTGACTACCGTGCATTTGATACTTTTGGCGAAAGCTGTGTTCTGTTTGTAGCTTCCTGCAGTGTAATGATGCTTCTGAGTAAAGCCAAAAAAGGCAAGGGGGAGGAAATGCTTTTAAAGTACAACCCAAAGCGTGACCCTGTTTTGCGTTCACTTGCAAAAATACTTGTTCCGTTCAACCTTATGCTTGGCGTTTATGTTGTTTTCAACGGACATCTGTCACCTGGCGGCGGTTTTTCCGGAGGTGCAATTATGGGTGCCAGCCTTATTCTGTGGTCATCAGCTTTTGGTTACAGAAAAGTAAAGACTGTTCTGACTGAAAAACGTGTGAAAATAGTTACCTTTATGTCGCTGTCTTTTTATGCAATTGCAAAAGGATACTCTTTCTTTACAGGTGCAAACCACTTGCATTCAGTCATTTCACCGGGTGTCCCGGGCAGGATTATTTCGGCAGGTCTCATACTGCCGCTTAACATAGCTGTTGGATGTGTTGTAACAATGACTATGTACAGCTTCTACGCATTATTCACAAGGGAGGAAATATAAATGGGTCCTAATTTATTTGTGAACTATTATGAAGCTGCATCAATGATACTTTTTGGTATAGGCTTTACAACAATGCTGCTGCACCCAAATCTTATCAAAAAGATTATCGGGCTCAACATCATGGATACAGCCATATACCTTTTCCTTGCGGCAAAAGGCTATATAGAAGGCAAGCTTGCCCCTATTATAGTTAACGGTGATCTTGCAATGGAAACATATATAAACCCGATTCCAAGCAGCCTTGTTCTCACAGGTATCGTTGTTTCGGTTAGTGTTACTGCAATTTCACTTTCTCTTGTACAGAAACTGTACAAAAAATATAAGACTCTGGACATTGACGAAATAATGTTCAAAGCAGGACAGGAGGAAGAATAATATGCCATTTGTAGCTAATTTTCCTTTCTTCTGTATATTGATTACCATGGCAGGCGGCATTGTTACCGCTATGCTTAATGGCAAATGGGCGTACAGAGTAAATACTGTTATTATGACAGCCACACTTGTTCTCAATGGGGCATTGCTGCTGTTTATGATAAATGATCCACAGCATATTACATATATGATGGGGCATTTTCCTGCTCCTTGGGGCAACGAAATCCGTTTTGGCCCTTTGGAAGCGCTGATGGCAACAGTGTTTTCATTTGTTACACTCGCTGCACTTATTTCAGGCAAAACAGAAATTTTTGAAGATGTAAAAAGCCAGAATGTACATTATTTCTATGTAATGATAAATCTTCTGCTGTCATCACTGTTTGCACTTATCTATACAAACGACTTGTTTACAGCATATGTTTTTGTTGAAATCAACACGATTTCTGCCTGTGCAATAGTAATGGCAAAAGAAAGCGGAAAAACACTTGCGGCAACGCTCAGATATCTTATTATGAGCTTGCTGGGGTCAGGTTTGTTCCTGCTGTCAATTGTGCTTACATACGCTGTCACAGGCAATCTGCTTATGGTACCTGTACACGATTCAATTGCAAAAATATTTGCAGCAGGTCAGTACCACATACCGCTTACCGTTACATTGGGGCTTATCTGCGTAGGTATGGCAATCAAAAGTGCGCTGTTTCCTTTCCACACATGGCTCAGTCATGCACACGGCAGCGCAACAACAGCATCAAGTGCAATTCTTTCAGGTCTTGTACTTAAAGGATATATAATTCTTCTGATAAAAATAATTGTAAGGGTGTTTGGCATTGATACTGTTGTTCAGCTTAAAGCACTCAACATTCTGTTTGTATTTGCCGTCCTTGCAATGATTGTAGGGTCAATTGATGCCATCAGAGAAAATCACATCAAACGGATGATTGCTTTTTCATCTGTTGCACAGATGGGATACATTTATATAGGCATAAGTCTTGGCAATACAGTAGGTCTTGTGGCAGCATGCTTCCATATCATTGTGCACGCACTTACAAAACCAATGCTGTTCAGTGCGGCAGGCGGTCTTTCGTCAGCATGTCATCACAAAAAACAGTTTGACGATCTTAAAGGTGCGGCATACAAAAATCCTCTGGCGGCATTTGCATTTCTCATCGGCAGCTTTTCAATGATTGGCATTCCTTTCTTTGCAGGTTTTGCGGCAAAATATTATCTGTCGGTTGCAGCAATGGGCACAGGGGTAAAAATGTGGATTACACTGTTTGCTCTGGCGATAAGTACTGTTCTTAACGCAGTATACTATATCAAAGCAGTGACAGTTATCTTTACAAAAGATGAAACACAGGAATATCCAAAACACAAAAATTCAGCTTCATACATTATCGGTATGCTTATGTTTATCGTTACAAATATACTGCTTGGTCTTTTCTATAAACCTGTAGCGGATATTATTGTAAAAGGTATTGAATTATTATAAGAAAGGACAGGGAATATGGAATTTTTAATTTTCTTTACAGTTGCATTGCCTGTTCTTTTGGGGTTGGTTATCCCGTTGTCAAAGATGAGGGACAGAGATTGTGTTCATCTGCATGCAAGGGTATCTTTGATTGCAATTGCAATAGTTACAGTACTTAACAACATAATGAACCTTGGAAAAGGCTGTACAGCATTGACATTACCTATGGGATTATCTTTGAGCTTCTATGTTGACTGGCTTTCGGTAATGTTTTCTGTACTGTTTACAACAATATGGTGTCTGGTTGGTTTTTATGCTAAAGAATATCTGAAACATGAAGGAATGGACAACCGTTTTATGTGTTTCTATCTCATAGCTCTCGGCTGTCTAAATGGTGTGGCCTATGCACACAATCCGTTCACATTCTACACAGCGTTTGAAGCTATGACACTTACAAGTTTTGCGCTTGTTCTGCATTCACAGACAAAAGAGAGCATTGCAGCGGCAAAACAGTATATTTATTATTCAATATTTGGTGCTTTAAGTGGTCTTATCGGCATAATGGCTTTCTATGGAAGCGACCTTGTTACCGTCAAGGCGTTTGTTCCGGGCGGCAGTCTTGTTGTGGAAAATGGCGGTGAAATGCCATTTGTCCTGATTGTGACTTTTATTGCAATCATCGGTTTCAGCTGTAAAGCAGGTATGTTCCCGATGCATGCATGGCTGCCTGTTGCACACCCGGAAGCACCTGCACCTGCAAGTGCGGTACTCAGTGGTCTTATTGCAAAGACAGGTGCATTTGCAATTATCCGTATAATCTATTATGTGGTTGGTCCGCAGACAATAAGAGGCACATGGGTACAGCAGATTCTGCTTGTACTGGCAATCACAACTATATTTATGGGTTCAATGATGGCATATAAAGAGAAGGTGCTCAAACGCCGTCTGGCATATTCAAGTGTAAGCCAGATTTCCTACGCTTTGTTTGGCATATTTATGCTTAACAAAATAGGGATGACAGGTGCAATTTTGCAGATTATCTTCCACGCATTTGCAAAAACATCATTGTTCCTTTGTGCAGGTTCAGTTATCTACAAAACACACCGAACAAAAGTTTCTCAGCTGGCAGGACTTGGCAGGGCAATGCCAAAAACATTTGCATTGTTCACACTGGCATCAATGTCACTTGTCGGTGTTCCGCTTACAGGCGGTTTTGAAAGCAAATATTTCCTTGCAATGTCTGCGCTTAACGGCACATTTGAAATACTGGAATTTGCAGGACTGATTGTTATTATGATTTCGGCATTGCTCACAGGTGGCTATCTGTTGTCAATCACAGCAAGGGCTTTGTTTGCAAACAGCAATGAAGAAATATGCGAAAACTGCGAAACAGGCAAAACAATGTTTGTTCCGATAGCAATTCTTGTAGGTTTTGTAATTGTGTTTGGCATATGGCCAGTACCGGTTAAATTTATTGTGGAAAATGTAATAACATCAATGGGAATAGCAGGAGGTATATAATATGATGAATCTTATTGTAATATTGCCTGTTATACTTCCTTTGGTATTGGGCTATGCATCTTTGCATATTAAATTTGAAAATGACAAAAAACGCACAGATTATGCAATAATCTGTACTGCAATAAACAGTATTATTGTATTTATAATGTTGTTTGCCGCTCAGGGTATGACTGTAAATGTGTTCAGCTTTACAGATGTACTGAATATCAGATTCAAAATTGACGGTCTTGGCTGTGTATTTGCAGCTATGGTCAGCTTTTTGTGGCCGCTGGCTACCGTTTATGCTTCAGAATATATGAAGCACGAAGGCGGAATGAAAAAGTTTTTTGCCTTCTACCTGATGACTTTTGGGGTTACAGTGGGACTTGCATTCAGTGCCAATATGCTCACAATGTATCTTTGTTACGAAGGTCTTACATTTATCACATTGCCTCTGGTTACACATTCAATGGACAAAAGGGCAGAATATGCAGGTAAAAAATATATTGTTTATTCTGTTGGCGGCGCAAGCCTGTCCTTTATCGGTATGATGCTTATGCTGTTCTACAATGGCAGCATTGAGTTTGCATATGGCGGTGTTGTTGCAAACGGAGAACCTGTTTTGCTTGTTGCATATCTGCTTATGTTTATCGGTTTTGGTGTAAAAGCTGCAATTTTTCCGCTTCACGGCTGGCTGCCGGCAGCGTCTGTTGCACCTACAACAGTTACTGCTTTGCTTCACGCCGTTGCAGTTGTTAAAGCGGGTGTGTTTGCAATTATGCGTACAACATACTATTTCTTTGGCACACAGTTCCTCAAAGGCACATGGGTGCAGGATGTGGTAATGTGCATTGCAATTGTCACAGTTCTGTTTGGTTCTTGGACTGCGGCAAGAAGCCGTCATCTCAAACGCCGTTTTGCATATTCCACAGTCAGTCAGCTTTCATACATTCTTTTTGATGTCACACTTATGACAGCAGAAAGCTTTGAGGGCAGTATGGCACATATGCTGTTCCACGGTCTTATAAAAATTGTTCTGTTTTACACAGCAGGTGCAATTCTTTATACAAACCACAGGGAATATGTGGACGAAATTGAAGGCTTTGCCCGCAAAATGAAAAAAACATTCTGGCTGTTTACACTCTGTTCCATTGCACTTATCGGCATTCCGCCGCTCCCGGGCTTTTTGTCCAAATTTACATTGGCAACCAGTGCAGTGAGCGAAATGTCGGTTGACAATATCCTGCCGTTTATCGGTATCTGCGCACTGATGTTTTCGGCGTTTATGACAGCAGTTTATCTGTTTGAAATCATCATCAAGGCATATTTCCCGTCAAAATGCTTCAATGACCTGCATCTTGAAGAGGTGAAAGAAGCGCCTGCAAGAATGTTTGTCCCTATGGCAATTATTTCTGCCGTGATGGTTTCGGTTATATTCTGGGCTAATCCGTTGTTTGATTTCCTGGGAAATGTAGCAAAAGGAGGTTTTTGATTTATGACATCATC
>JAGBFE010000018.1 GCA_018109965.1 Oscillospiraceae bacterium
TCCCTTCAAAAGCTTTTACCACTACAGGCGCAAAAACAAGACCCGCAATTGCATCCATTGTGAGATATCCTTCACAGAAGCCTTTGATAAACGGTGCCTGTGCATACGCCTGCTGTGCTGCTGCCACAGACTTTTCGCCTTTAAATGCAAATACAGCAAACAAAAAAACCAAAAGGACAATAAGCAACGGTGTAAGAATTGTGCCAAGGCGGTCAACAAGCTTGCCAGGATTGAGAGAAAGCCAGCCTGAAAGAATAAAAAACACCACAGAATATCCTATCATCCACCACAGTGTATTTGCCTCCTGTGGCAGATAAGGTGCTATTGACATTTCAAACGGAACACTTGCCGCACGCGGAATTGCCAGGCCCGGACCTATTGCAAGATACAGCAATACAGTAAATATTACCGAAAATTTTTTGCCAACTCTGTCTGTCACAGCATCAAGCCCGCCTGTCTGAACCACAACAATAACAGCAAGCACCGGCAGAATAACTGCAGTAATCAAAAAGCCTATGACGGACGGCAGGGTCTGGTTCCCTGCATTTTGTCCCAGAAACGGAGGAAAAATCAGGTTACCAGCTCCAAAGAACATCGAAAACAACATAAAACCGACAAAAATTATTTTATCCTTTTCTAATTTCATTTGTAATTCCTCCTTTTTTGATATATGTATTAAGTATAACATAACTATCTTAATATGCAAAATAATTATAGTTTATAACAACAAAATTGTATATTATTATAATATTTACCCGTGAAAAACTATCTGCTTGTAACAATGCACAAAGCTCAGTTATATCAAAAGATGTAACTGAGCTTCTTTTATTCAATATTTATTGCAAATCTGCGTTTGCGTTTGTTTTCTTTTATTTCACAGTTATTTACCAAAACTGCATCTTTACCTATGATTACTACATTATCCCACGGTATACGCACATCCTCTTCCCGCCCCAAAAGTCCAAAAAACTTGGGTCTGCCAAAAATGACAAGATATTGCACCAATGCTGTTTCGCGGCAAAATTCTATATCATCCACTCTGCCTATATTTTGTCCCGTTGTTATGCTTATAACATCCTTCTGACTGAGCAGCGACAATGAAATCACTCCATCCACTCCTTACTTTATATTTTAATTTAGTATATTCATAAGAAATGTATTTTGTTGTATTCATTATTCATTTATATTTCCAGTTGTGTTTTGATATAACCTATCACGTTTTTTTCAATGCGGGAAACCTGTGCCTGACTGATACCGATTTCTTTTGCTACCTCGGTCTGTGTTTTGCCTTTTATAAATCTTAAATTCATAATACGCTTTTCCCGCTGTTTAAGGTTGTGAAGCACATCCTGCATTATTACCTTGGACTGAAAAGCATCTTCAAAGTTTTCACAGGAAATCTGGTCCAGCAGATATACATCGTTTGCTTCATCGTTATACAAAGGCTCATACAGTGATATCGATGGCGACAGTGCTTCCAATGCTCTGCTGACCTGAAAACAGGAACAATTGAGTTCCTGTGCAATATCATTGACTGTAGGCTCATTTCCGTCTATGTCAGTGAGTTTTTCTTTTACTGCAACAGCTTTGTATGCAAGGTCTTTTATTGAACGGCTTATTTTTACGGGCTGGTCGTCACGGATAAACCGTTTTATTTCACCAAGTATCATAACCACCCCATAGGTAGAAAACTGTACATTCAACGAAACATCAAAATTATTCAGTGCTTTTATGAGTCCTATACACCCAACCTGGAATAAATCATCAAAATCCACATTTTTATATCTGAACCGCTGGATTATGCTTAAAACCAGCTTAAGGTTGCCCATTACAAGCATATCCTTTGCGCGCTTGTCTCCCGATTTCATTTTTTCTATGAGCATATTGCGTTCAGCTTCATCCAACTCCGGCAAATCGGCTGTGTCAAATCCCGAGATTTCCACCTTTTTGTAATACATAAAAATAATCACCTCATAACAAAGTTACAAGGTAATTATTTGCATGTTTATAATCTATTATTATTGGATATTTATGTTATGGAATTTTATACCGTTCTTTCAATTTCTTTTCTTAACTTTTTAAATATTCTTTTTTCAAGCCTGGATATATACGATTGGGAAATTCCGATTTCATCCGCTACTTCCTTTTGGGTTTTTTCGCTGTTTCCATTCAACCCAAAACGCATAAGTATTATCTCTCTTTCTCTGCCTGTCAGCGAATTTATCGACTGCCACAAAACCTGTTTTTCACTTTCCTGTTCAATATTTTTGCTTACTTCATATTCATCTGTGTAAAGCACATCTATAAGATTGAGTTCATTGCCGTCACTGTCAACGCTGAGTGCATCATCAATGCTTACATCAACATTTCTGTTGCTTTGTTTGCGCAGATACATCAGTATCTCGTTTTCCACACAGCGTGATGCGTAGGTAGCAAACTTGATATTTTTGGATGGGATAAACGAATTTACTGCTTTTATCAAACCAAGACTGCCTATGCTTGTCAGGTCGTCCACGCTTACTGCACTGCATTCAAACTTTTTAGCAATATATATTACAAGCCTAAGATTATGTACTATCATTTTTTCTCTCGCCTGTTTTTCGCCTCTTTCCAGACCTTCAAAAACTATCTGTTCCTCCTCCTGTGTCAGAGGCGGCGGCAATGTCTGCGGACCATTTATGTACCATATTATTTTTGATTTCAGCATCAGTGACGCAAATAAACTTTTGATAAACTTATCCATAATTTCTCCTTACAGCTGTCTTTTTATACCTGCACCAAATATTGCATCAATATTTTCAGTCAAAGTATCCTTTGTAAATGCTATCAATATGTTATCTATTCTCTTATTTTCAACCATTATATATTGTCCCTTCAATGCGGGCAGCATTCCATTTCCCGATAAAGTGGTAAACATTACGGGAACAAATACATAGCTGACATCATCATATTTTCCATCAATAAAATTTGTAATATCTTTTGTTAATTTGTCCGGCAACAAATCCTTAACTTTTTCTGCACTTATAATTATGACATCTTTGTTTGATATTATATCCCTGACATTGAAGCCACTGTCATAAAACGATGATATATTGACCAGTTTAAAATCCGCAAAAAAAATATCCATTGTGTATTTTTGCCTTGGTGAAAATTTTTCTTTCAGCAGCTCTGCCACAAGAAGCAACATATATATTAAACCGGAAAACACAACAAGCATAACAGGGTTTATATCCATATAAAAAAACATATTGTTGTGATATACTGCCGGGCTTTTTAATGAAAGCGCAACAATTGCACCTGTCAGCAAAGCATTAAGCAACAGATAATACACAGTTTGCACCACAAGCTTTTTCCTGTCTTTATATCCAAAAGCAATAACCGAACATATTGTCAGTGATAACATCTTTATTGATAAATCAATAAACACTTTTTCCGTTTGTACAAAAATATACAGGCAAAAAAAGGCCCCCACTGCCGATGCTGCAATTATGTTTTTTCTTTTATATGTATACCCCGACATAACAGACGAGGCTAAAAACAAAAAATAAGATATGACAAAGTTAATAATTATAAGCACATCAACATATATAACCATAAATCCACCGCCATAATTATCTTAATATAACAGCAATAAAAATTATGTCGGATTATCTATATATGTCTTATTTCTATTTTAAGTTGACTTGAATATCAACAGCATTGCAGCTGCCAAGGTTGTCAAACCAGTTAAGTTTAAGTTTTTCTGTCATATACCTGTTGTCCAGCAAATAAATAATATTATTTTCAATGCTGTTCTGAGCAATCTCCATAAACTGCTGCTTGTTTGTTTTGTTTGATGGCATTCCTTTATAATTTTTTAACATCGCATCAACTGTAATATGTGCAGTATCATTTTTTACAGTGCAGAAAACAGTTATATTTTCAAGATTGGCAGACAGCTGCACTCCTTTATGTTCAAAAACATAGGTTCCATTATCTATGTTGTTTTTTATAATATCAAACGCAAAACTTTGCTGCTGCGTGAGAATTGTATGCAGTTTGCTGTCTGCTATTACATTTTTGGTATTATCTGCAACATTTTCCACAATGCCGTTTATTTTTCCGTTTTCAATATAATAACTGTATATCGGATAACTATATTTCTTAAGCTCTGTATATTTTTCCGGGTCTGCATCTGTATATCCCTGAATAATAACTGTATCCATACTGAATTTGGAATTCACCAGTCCGTTAAACAGTTCCTCAATATTATTTTCAATTATATTACTGTCACAGACAACATATCTGCACAGTTTCAGGTCATATTCATGGTCAGAAAGCAGTTGCACAAGAGTATTTTCTATACCTGTATTTTCTTTTTCTGCAATACTGTAACTTGGTTTGTCAGCTGAATAGTCATAGTAATATATTGAAATTTTATCATCACTTATCGTCAGCAGTTTTACAATACGTTTTTCGCCATACTCTTTGCAGCCTGTAACTGATAATACCAAAACCAATATGACCAATATTTTAGATAATTTCATTTGTTTTCTCCTTGGTTTTTGGCATAAGTGTTTTTATTGACCAGGTATATAGCATAACTGCAGCAAAATAATCAAATGTATAATAAATCGTGAAAATATAGTCATATCTTTTGATTGTTTCGGTAAAAAATATCTGCGGCAAAGCCTGTAAAGGTGAAATACTGTACAGCATATTTCCGCTTACACACAATCCCTGCAGAATTGTAATTACAATCATAAACAGTGATACCAGTGCTGTATAGTTTTTTTGGACATATATCCTTTGTTTTTTATCTTTAACTATTACTGAAATTGTAAAAATATCAAAAAAAACAAACAGTTTTTCTATATTGAAGTAAAAATCCTGACTGTTGGAATATATGTTGGCAACATTAAGTTCTTTGACAGACAGCAATATAATCAACACTGTAAATGATATGTTGAACATTATGAAAAAACTGTACATTAAATGTGTTTTTTCATAAATATAATTCCAGAAAATAAATATAACCGTTAACGAAAATATAACAATCCCAACGGTGTTTGAGCCGTGAAAGGTGTGAAAAAAAACAGCAAAATTTTTGAATAATATCAGCATTCTGAAAATAATCACTGATGTTGCTATTATCTTTGCTGTTTTATTTTCATATTTTATATTTTTAAACAACAGTATTGCTGCTGCGGCAATCATTGCCGATATAAAAATATGAATTATTCTGTCCCGGGGAAAAACAGCCTGTATATCCGTCATCATCATAAAATCCAGCAGTGCGCTGCAAAAA
Organism: Oscillospiraceae bacterium; assembly: GCA_018109965.1. The sequence goes on from JAGBFE010000018.1 coordinate 5,288, forward strand.
GAAAGTACTGTAATCGTGTAAATATTTGTTTTTGTCAATTTAGTTTTCCTTTCTTTTGTTTATTGTACGCCAGCTTGACTTAAGAAATATATCAAGCAAATACACCCTGTTTTTTTCTGTTATCTGCGGAATATAGCTTTCTCCCGCCGCATTGACATTTATAATATTCAATATGAGAAACACTACCGAAAATGCAAACCCAATTGCTCCAAACAATCCTGACAGCAGCAAAAACACTATGCGCAAAACCGTTATCGCTTCATAGAAAGACGGTACTACAAACGCCATTATGGTGCTTATTGCACACACTATAAGCACAGCTGCACCAATAAGTCCCGCATTTATTGCCGAATCCCCTATTATCAATGCTGCAACAAAAGAAACGGTATGTCCAATTGCCTGTGGCAGCCGCAAGCCTGCTTCTTTTATTATTTCCAGGGTAATCACAATAACTATCGCCTCGGCAAATAACGGAAGCGGAGTTGAATTTTTTGATGAAAAAATAAAGAAGATCAGTTTTTCCGGCAAAGTTTCTGGCGCAAAATTGGCAAGAGTTATATATAACCCCGGTAGTATAATTGATATGATAAAAGCAATGTATCTCAACGCCTTGGTGATTGACACAAAATATGGTCGCTGTGCATAGTCATCGTTGGTTGAAAAATGTTCGCTGAACATAAAGGGATAAATAAGTGCAAAAGGACAACCGTCAACTATAATACCGATTTTTCCTTCACATATTTTTGCAGAAAACACATCAGGTTTTTCGGTGTAAGACACCGCACTGAACACCGAGCCTTTTGTAGTATCCACAAACGGAGCAAGCATTCCGCTTTCTGTGACTATTGGCAGATTTATTTCATTCAGTCTTGCTTTTATTCCTTCAAGTGTAGTTTTGTCGTAATAATTCCTGTGATAATATATGGAAATTTCTGTTTTCGTTGTTTTTCCGACCTGCATTGTTTCTATTTCAAGGCCTTTACTGCGTATTCTGCGTCGTATAAGTGCCATATTTTTGCGGCCTGTATCACAAAAGCTTTCCCTTGTGCCACGCAGACTTCCCTCCGACTGAGGCTCGTTAATTCCCCTTGCAGAATATCCCTGACATGGTGCAACAAGTGCTTTATCGACTCCGTCAATAAGAATGATACTGAACCCTGCCGTGAGAAAAAACATAACCATTTCAAAAGTTTCTGCTGGCTGTTTGTTGAATGGAATTGTTGTACGGTTGAGCACATAATCGAACACCTTTTCTGCCGAAAAATCTGCTTTAAGGTTATTGAGCGGCCTCAGGTTTACCTGCCACAGATTTGTTATATTGGTCAGGTCTTCACACATAATGAGTACTGCATTGTGCCCCATTATTTTTATATCCTTTTCAAAATAATCTACCGACTGGCCAAAATAACTTTTAATCTCTTTTTTGTTTTCTTCAATATTTTTAAACAAGTGTTTTTCCAAACCAAAAATCACCTCTTTGTAATTATTGTCTTGTGACTAAGATCTAATGCTTAAAACAATAATATAGCGAGGTGATTTTGTGTTTTCAGTAATATACAGAACTTCAATTATGTATATAATTATAATTTTTGCAGTAAGAATAATGGGCAAAAAAAGTCTTGGGGAATTTCAACCCATTGACCTTGTTGCCACAGTGATTATATCCAATCTGACTTCTCTTGTAATAGAAGCTCCCGAATTGCCTATCATCACTTCAATCGTGCCTATACTGCTCATAATGTCTTATGAGGTTTTTGTTTCTCTTTGGGTAAAAAGAAGTGACAAACTGGCCCATATAATTCAGGGAAAATCAATAATTCTGATACAAAATGGCATAATAAACCAGAATGCTATGAAAGAACTGCGTTTTTCAATAGATGATGTGCTGGAAGCTATGAGAACAAAAGATGTGTTTTATCTTGAAGAAGTTTGTCTTGCCATTGTTGAGACAACCGGGACAGTTAATATATACAAAGACCCAAATGCACAAACCAATATAAAAAAATGCAGTGTTCCCCCAATGGCTGTTATAACAGACAGCAAAATAATTGCACAAAATCTTAAAATAACAGGTTTTGACAACGATAAAATTGTGGATATTCTGGATAAACACAATTACAATCTTGACAATATTCTGCTTATGACTTTAGACGGAAATGGCCGGTATAATATCACTCTGAGAGAAGGATAGAATATGAAAAATACTGTAATATCAATTGTATGCATTATATCAGTAGCTGTATACTCTGTTTTTTCATCACTATTTATAAACAGTTTTACCAAAAAAATCGAGGACAAAATTATTTATGCTGATAATAACGGATACAACACTGCCATAACTGAAAATATGCAACAAATTCTGGATAAAAATATGTCAGTTTTACTGTTTACAACCAGCCAGGAGCAGATAAATGTTATCGAAAATTGCATTATAAACATACGCTATGCAACCGAGCACAACGATGTAATGAATATTCAGATAAACAAAAGTATACTGTTGAATACACTGGAAGAAATTTCAAGGCTTTACAAAAGTCCTGTTTAAAAATAAAACCGCAGGATAACTTTCCTGCGGCTTTTTTTAATTTTCTGTTTTCTTTTTAAGCAATTCGCTGAGTTCTTCAAAAAAAGTGTTTACATCGCTGAACTGTCTGTAA
>JAGBFE010000181.1 GCA_018109965.1 Oscillospiraceae bacterium
ACAAAACGCGAGGTCAAAATGAGGACACGCGCTCTGAGACCAGTGAGACAGGAGAGAAATAGGCACATTTTAGGGCCGAAACTGACGGTAATTGACCTTTATTCGCCACTTGTAGACACCAGAGATAGATTTGGTAAGCGAATGGGAATAACCTGAAGAATAACAATCAACAGGAATAATCTGAATAATAAACAAAAGGCTCTGAAAGATAATTTTCAGAGCTTTTTTGCGAAATAAGGCAAAAATGTACCCGACATCATACTACTCTGTATGATGTCGGGTATTTATGTTTTTATATCGATATTGTTTTATAAGATACACTCTTTTTGGTGCTGCTGTTTCAGTATTGTATTTATGTCAGTATAAAACTGATTTACCCATAAGATTGCTGTGACCTTTAATCCAGAATATCATCTGTATAAGGCTTGTGATTGCCCAGCTTACAGGGAAACACATATACACAGACTGCAGTGTGCCCAAAACAGGGAAAACAAGCCATATCCATCCAAGGCGTACACCGCATATGCCAACTATCATTGTAAAGGTTGGCAGTGTGCTGATGCCCATACCGCGCATTGAAGCTACAAGGATATCGAGGATACCGTTTAAAAACATTGGCAATGCTACCCATAAAAGACGTATTTTGCCTGTCTGAACAACAGCCGCTTCAGCGGTATAAAAACCAAGGAAAAAGTCTCCGAAAATCCATACAGCAGCTCCAAATGCCAAAGCACTTGCCACAGCCATTGCCATTGTAGAAGTCATAATGCTTTTTACACGGTCAAATTTGCCTGCGCCGATATTCTGGCTTGTAAAAGTGATACAGGCTTGAGTAAATGCCATAATGCCTATGTACACAAAGCCCTCAAGGTTTGCTGCGGCACTGTTTGCAGCAACAATTGTGGAGGAGTTGAAGGAGTTGATGCTGGACTGTATAACGACGTTGCTCAAAGAGAAAACCATGCCCTGAATACCTGCAGGAATACCTATTCTTATAATATTTGCAGCCATATCCCAGTCCATTGAAAGCTTTGAAAGGTCAAGATGGGTGGCATCGGTTTCTTTGATGAGAGTTACTATGACCAGCACGGCAGAAACTGCCTGGGATATAACAGTGGCAATTGCAACACCTGCGACACTCATATGGAGAACAGCCACAAACAAAAGATTGAGAACAACATTGGTAATGCCGCTTATGCACAAAAAATACAAAGGACGTTTTGTGTCGCCTTTTGCACGCAGTACCGACGATGCAAAGTTGTATACAATACCAAAAAAGGTACCTACAAAATACAACCGCATATAGAGTGTACTCATGTCTATAATATCATCAGGTGTGCTCATCAGATGCAGCATAGGTTTGGAAATGAAAAAACCCAGCACTGAAAGCAGCAGACCGCTGATTACAGCCATCGCAACGGAGGTGTGCACCGCTTTTGATATATTTTCCTGTCTGTTTGCACCTATATAACGTGCAATGATAACATTGCTGCCTACGCTCAGACCATTAAAAAGTGATATTAGCAAAAAACACAGTGAGCCTGTTGCACCAACAGCTGCAAGGGCCTGCTGACCTGCAAACCGCCCTACAACAACGGTGTCAGCGGCGTTGAACAGCATCTGCAAAAAGTTTGTCAGCATCAGCGGAACCGAAAATGCCCATATGTTTTTAATCAGATGGTCGCCTGTAATATCAATAGTTTTGGTTTTTGTAGTTGCCAAGGTCTCCACCTCCTGTAATTTATAGCCTCATTATAGCACTTTTTTTCAATTAGTCACTATATTTATAAAATTTGAAGCAAAAAGATTTTGCACAACATATTACCGCTGAATAAAAACGACATAGACATATAATTTGCCGCAAAAAACTCCCCTTTGAAATGTACAAAGGGGAGTTTTTATATAATTGTAGCCGTATTTTAATAAACTTTGTATGCCCAGTTAAGGTCAACAGCGTTTGGAATGCCCGGGCAGCTGCCACTGCCTGTGTACTGCCACATATCGTATCTGTGGCTGAAATCTGTTGCAGTTGTGTAGTGGGCAAGCCAGATGTCGTACTGTGAAAGCTGGCTGTAATCAAGCTGATAGTAGAACCAGGATTTGCTTGCATAAACACCTGCCTTGTAGCCACTGTTGCGCACAGTCTGGCAGAAAGCGTTTGCAATTGCAGTACGCTGTGTTTTGGACAGATGGTCAGCACGGCCTGCACCTGTGCCTGTCGCTTCGGTGTCAAAATAGATAGGATAGTGCAGTTTGTAGCTGTTGCACAGCTGAATTGCCATTGAGGCTTCTTCTACTGCTTCTTCTACTGTGACAGCCTGCGAATAGAAATAAACGCCAACTTTGAGCCCTGCAGCTCTTGCACCTGCAATATGGGATTTAAAGTAAGGGTCTTCAACCATAACACCACTGCCGTAACCGCGGTAACCAACACGGATAATTACATAGTCAACACCGCTGGCTTTTACCTGTGCCCAGTTTACGTTTGGCTGATATTTGGAAACGTCAATGCCTTTTGCAACATTTTTAACCACAACACCATCGGAGTCAAAGTTGTATGTAGCGCCGCCGATAATTGCCTGGCCTTTTACCAGTGTTCCATCGTCAAGATAATAGGATGTTTTGTTGCTGTTCCAGCCGCCTTTGTAAACATCTTTGGTTTCGTGGGCCTCAGTAAGTTTAAGTGTTTTTAAAACACTGTCTTTGATTTTTGTGCTGCCAGCGTCATAGACATCAGCTTTTGTCAAATCTTTGATGCTTGGTTTTTTTGATGGACTGTCGGAAGCAGAGGAGCTTTCCTGTTCAGAGGAACTTTCCTGTTCAGAGGAGCTTTCCTGTTCAGAAGAGCTTTCCTGCTCAGAAGAGCTTTCAGAGCTTGAGGAGGAATAGTTATCGCATTCTGTGGAAGTGTTGTCTTTATGTCCATATTTACCGCAGCTTGTGCAGTGGTCTTCTGCGGTATGTCCAACCTCGTTGCATTTTGTGCAGTGGTCTGCTGCAGTGTGGTCAGTCTTATCACATACTGTGCAGTGTTTGTCTGCAGTATGGCCAACTTCGTTGCATTTTGTGCAATGGTCTGCTGCAGTGTGACCATTATGGGCAGCACAGGTTGTGCAGTAGGTCTGTGCACAGCCTTCGGTTTTTGGCTGACCGCAGTCAGCACATATTTCGGGCTGTGGCTCTGTATCAGTGGTTGAAGTATCAGTGCCGCTGTTGCCGCCTTCAACATCTGTCAGCAGGGAAGGTGAATCAACCACAGTAAGCGG
>JAGBFE010000019.1 GCA_018109965.1 Oscillospiraceae bacterium
ACATACTTTATGCCTACAAATCCGGGTGCCCAGAAGCACTTTGACCATCTTGAAAACAGCTGCTGCCACGGCACAGGCCTTGAAAACCACTTCAAATACGGCGAATACATCTATGCAAAAACAGATGACGCTGTTGTGGTTAACCTGTTTATTCCTAACAAACTCACAGCTGAAAACGATGTAATCGAAGTTTGTGCAAAAGCTGAAGCCAGCACATACAATGTAGCAGTTAAAGTTGAAAAACTTTCAAAAGACACACTCAAAGTGCGCAAACCGCTGTGGGCTGAAAGCGCAGCTGTAAAAGTAAACGGCGAAACAGTTACACCTTGCGAATGTGACGGCTACTATGTATTCAAACTGACAGAAGGCACAGTTGAATTTGTATTCGGTGCAAAAGGATATCTGTCAAAAACAGTTGATGACGAAAAAACAGCAAGTATCTGCTGGGGTCCTTATGTTCTGACTGCTATCTGCGACTGCCACGAATTTATCGAATTTGACGTGACAGAAGAAACACTTGCTGACAAGCTTGTTCACAAAGGTGACCTTGAATTTGAACTCTGCGGTCACAGATTTATGCCACTGTGCAAGGTAAATCAGGAACATTACCACGTTTATATCAAATTGAAATAATTAAACATTTTCGACATATATCATTTAAAAGGAGAAACAATTATGAGCAAATACAAATTTTGGTTTGTTGTAGGCAGCCAGTCCCTCTATGGTGACGAAGTGCTTAAAACAGTTGCTGAAAGAAGTGCTGAAATGGCAGCAGAACTTTCCAAAGTTCTTCCATATCCACTTGAATACAAAGTTACAGCAATGGCAAACAAACAGATTGCAGACGTTATCAAAGAAGCTAACTACGATGACACATGTGCAGGTATCATCACATGGTGTCACACATTCAGCCCATCCAAAATGTGGATCAACGGCCTTGTAAATCTGCAGAAACCTTACTGCCACCTTGCAACACAGTACAACCTTGAAATCCCTAACGAAGAAATCGATATGGACTTTATGAACCTCAACCAGGCTGCACACGGTGACCGTGAACACGGCTTCATCGTTTCCCGTCTGCGTATGCCAAGAAAAGTTGTTGCAGGCTACTGGAAAGACGAAAAAGTTCATGCACGTCTCGGCGACTGGATGAAAGCAGCAGTTGGCGTTGCAGTTTCCAAAGAAATGAAAGTTATGCGTTTTGGCGACAACATGCGCGAAGTTGCTGTTACAGAAGGCGACAAAGTTGAAGCACAGATCAAACTTGGCTGGCAGGTTAACACCTGGGCAACAGGCGACCTTGTAAAAGAAATGAACGCTGTTACAGAAGCTGAAATCGATGCATTGATGGCAGAATACAAAGCAAGCTATGACATCGCAACAGACAATGAATATGCAATCCGTTATCAGGCAAGAGAAGAAATTGCTATGAAGAAGATGATGGACCGCGAAGGCTGCAAGGCATTCTCCAACACATTCCAGGACCTTTACGGTATGGAACAGCTGCCTGGTCTTGCTTCACAGCATCTTATGGCACAGGGCTACGGCTACGGCGGTGAAGGCGACTGGAAAGTTTCCGCTATGACAGCTATTATGAAAGCTATGGGCGAAAACGGCAACGGTGCTTCCGCATTTATGGAAGACTACACATACCATCTTGTACAGGGCAGCGAATACTCCCTCGGCGCACATATGCTGGAAGTTTGCCCAAGCCTTGCTGCAACAAAACCACGTATCGAAACACATCACCTCGGTATCGGTATGAACGAAAAAGACCCTGCACGTCTTGTTTTTGAAGGCAAAGAAGGCGACGCTATCGTTGCAAGCCTTATCGATATGGGCGGCAGACTCCGTCTTATCGTTCAGGATATCGTTTGTGTAAAACCAATTATGGAAATGCCAAACCTTCCTGTTGCACGCGTTATGTGGAAAGCTATGCCTGACCTTACAACAGGTGTTGAATGCTGGATCACAGCAGGCGGCGCACACCACACAGTTCTCTCCTACGACGTAACTGCAGAACAGATGCGTGACTGGGCAAAAATGATGGACATCGAATTTGTTCACATCACAAAAGACACAACAGTTGAAAAACTTGAAGAAGAACTGTTCCTCAAAGACCTTGCTTGGAAACTTAAATAATAAATCTTGGTGATATTATGTATACAGAATTAAAACAGCGTGTTTTTAAAGCAAATATGCTTTTGCCAAAATATGATCTGGTAAAATTCACCTGGGGCAATGTGTCGGAAATTGACAGAGAAAAAGGTGTTATCGCAATCAAACCAAGCGGCGTGGAATACGATGTTATGACAGCTGACGATATGGTTGTTGTGGACCTTGAAAGCGGAAAAGTGGTGGAAGGCAAATACAAGCCTTCCTCCGACACTGCAACACATCTGGAAATTTACCGTCAGTTCCCTGAGGTTGGCGGTGTTGTGCACACACACAGCCGCTGGGCAACAATCTTCTCCCAGATGAAAATGGACTGCCCTGCCCTTGGCACAACCCACGGTGACTATTTCTACGGCAGTATCCCTGCAACAAGAGATATGACAAAGGAAGAAATCAACGGCGAATACGAGCTCAACACAGGCAAAGTTATCGTTGAAACTTTCAGAACCCGTGGTATCGAAGCAAAAGACGTTCCATCCGTGCTGGTTGCAAGCCACGGCCCGTTCAGCTGGGGCAAGGATGCTGACAATGCAGTTCACAATGCAGTAGTGCTTGAAGAAGTTGCATTTATGGCATGGCACACAATGATGATGAAACAGAGCATCGGCTCTATGGACCAGACTTTGCTTGACAAACACTATCTCCGCAAACACGGCGCAAATGCCTACTACGGACAAAAATAAAAGGAGACATAAAATGTCTGAAAATATCAAAAATCTTATCGCAAACGGCGATATTTCCCTTGGTGTTGAATTCGGCTCAACACGAATCAAAGCTGTTCTTACAACAAAAGGTGCAAATGTGATTGCACAGTCCGACTTTGAATGGGAAAACCAGGTGGTTGACGGCGTATTCTCATATGACCTCAAAGATGTTTGGGTTGGCCTGCAGGACTGCTACAAAAAAATTGCAGACCAGGTTAAAGCAGAATACGGTGTTGAACTCACAAAAATCAAAGCAATGGGCCTTTCTGCAATGATGCACGGCTACATTGCCTTTGACAAGGACAATAATCTGCTTGTTCCTTTCCGTACCTGGAGAAACACAATCACAGAACAGGCTGCTGATGTGCTCAGCGAAGCATTCAAATTCAACATCCCACAGCGCTGGACAGTTGCACATCTTTATCAGGCTATCCTCAAAAAAGAAGCACACATCCCACAGGTTGACTTTGTTACAACACTTGCAGGCTATGTGCACTGGCAGCTCACAGGCAACAAGGTTGTTGGTATAGGTGAAGCAAGCGGTATCTTCCCGATTGATGAAACAACACTGGACTACAATGCTGATATGGCAGCAAAATTTGACCAGCTCACTGCAAAAGAAGGCTTTGGCAAAAAACTGGCCGAAGTGTTCCCAAAAGTTCTCCTTGCAGGTGACGTGGCAGGCACACTTACAAAAGAAGGCGCACTGCTTATCGACCCTACAGGCAAACTTGAAGCAGGCACAGAAATCTGCCCGCCTGAAGGCGATGCAGGCACAGGTATGGTTGCAACAAACAGCATCCTGCCAAAAACCGGCAACATCTCTGCAGGCACATCCATCTTTGCAATGATTGTTCTGGAAAAAAGCCTTGCAAACTACTACAAGGAAATCGATATGGTAACAACACCTGTTGGTCACCCTGTAGCAATGGTTCACTGCAACACCTGCACATCCGACATCAACGACTATGTGCGTATGTTCCATACATTTGCCAAAAAGTTCAATCCGGATTGTGAAATTGGCGAAATTTATAACTATTTGTATAATGAAGCCGCAAAAGGCGATTATGACTGCGGCGGTTTGTGCAGCATCAACTACTTTGCAGGGGAACCTGTTGTAGGTGTTGAAGAAGGCGTGCCGATGTTCCTGCGCAATCCACAGGGCAACTTTACACTGCAGAACTTTATGCGCAGCCAGATTTACGCAACATTTGCCTGTGTAAAAATTGGTCTTGATATGCTGTTCAAGGACGAACACGTGCCTGTAGAAAAACTTCTCGGTCACGGCGGTCTCTTCAAAGTTGAAGGCGTTGCACAGCAGATGATGGCAAGCGCACTGGACACAGCTGTTCAGGTTACAAAATCTGCAAGTGAAGGCGGTGCATGGGGCATGGCAATCCTTGCTGAATACATGAAAGAAAAAGGCGAAAAATCCCTTGCCCAGTACATCGAAGATGTTATCTTTGCAAACGCAGAATCCTCAACAAAGGAACCAATTGCAGAAGAAACAGCAGGCTACAATGCATTTATCGAAATGTACAAAAAAGCACTCTGTGCCGAAAAAGCAGCGGCTGCAATTCTCAAATAATCAAAACAAATTTAAAGGCGGTCATCCGACCGCCTTTTTGTTTGTCTTTGCACTGTCATTCTGAACATCGCAAGGTGTGAAGAATCCCTCTGCCTGATTACATCTTATGTCTTTTATCTGTTGTATGTTTGTTGTAGGGAAAAGAGATATATCGGTGAAAAATCTGTGCAAAAGTTGACATATACAGCCTGTACAGTTAAAATTATATTGTGTGCTGCGGCACAAATTGATTTATTGTGAGAGGTTAAAATGAAAGAGATTAAAGGCGCAATAAAAAGTTATTTTATAAATTTTGCAAACTACCGCGGAACAACAGGCAAAAATGAATATTTCTTTTCTGTATGTTTTGGTCTTGCAGTGCTCAGTTTTGTGGAACTTATACTCAAATTTTTAGGTGTAGGCCCAAATGTATTTTTTGTGGTGGACACAATTCTGCTCATCCCAATGCTCACACTGTGTGCACGCCGTCTCAATGATGCGGGCAAAAACTGGCTGTTTGCATTTATGATTATGCTGCCAAGCCCTTTCAACCTTATCCTTATTGCTTATCTGTTGGTCATCAAGGGCAGAAAGGTAGAGCATTTCTCCAATGCATTCACCAATGCAACCTATGTTATGCTTGCCCTTTACGGCCTGCTTAAAATTGTAGGTAATATGTTTATTGTGGTTTAAATTTATATAATAAAAATAGATGTCATTCTGAGCGAAGCGAAGAATCTCTTTGTTTGATTAAACCGAGGGATTCTTCGGCATAAATGCCTCAGAATGACATTTTTTATCTGATAATATCTGGTTGGATATTCATCAGAGATTTTTGCTGTATTTGATTTATATAATTATTTTAATCCGCACAATGCATAAAGTTCACTGATGCAGGGGGATTTGTATCCGATATATTTATCGATATTATCGGGGAACAGTTCTGCTGCTTTTTCTTTTACAGCACTGTATTTTTTAACTGATTCGGGATTGTTTCGGAGAAAATCCCTGAATCGAATATGACGGTGAAGTTCTGCAGAATATTGCGGACATACATCTAAATGGTGATTTTGCAGATGCGGTTTATCCGTATATCTGAAAGCTTCCCTGTCCTTGATTCCAAGGTCTCCCTCGTGAATATATCCGATTGTTTCAAGCTTTTTTGCAATATCATCAAATACCGAATAATCCCTGATAATTACGTCAATGTCAATGCAGGGCTTTGCCGACATCCCTTCCACAGTGGTGCTGCCGACGTGTTCAATGCCGATGATGACATCGCCTATAGCATTTTCAATTTCATATTTTATTTTTTCAAAATCAGTCTTCCAGTTGCTGTCATATGGCAAAACAACCACTTTTTCAGTTCGCATACAAAACTCCAAGTCGTAATTATAAAATTATGTATTACAGATTTTCCTGCAGAATTCTTGTTTTTCGGTATTCTGACGGGGTGATTTTCAGATAATTCTGAAACGCTCTGTTAAAACTGCGTATGCTGTTGAAGCCGCAGTCAAAAGCAATATCTGTCAGATTTTTTTCGCTGTGGTTTATAGCGTTCAAGGCTCTTTCAAGGCGGAAAAGAATGAGATAATCACTGAAATTCTGACCGGCAGTTTCCTTGAAAAAGTGGGAGAAATAATAGGTGGAATACCCCGTGTGGCGCGCGATGTCCTCAAGGGATATGTGCCCTGCATAGTTTTGTGTAACGTAGCTGTCCACCTTGTAAAGCAGTTCAAGTTGTTTGGACTGCTTTTTGTTTTCCTCACTGCTTACCGAAGCAAAGGGGATATTGCGCAAAAAAAGCAATATTATATTGGACAAATCGCAGTTTATTGCCAGTTCAAAACCGCAGTTTTTGTCGGTAAATTCCTTTGCCACATTTTCCATCAGCTGTCTTGTGGCATTATAAAAACTGTGGCTTGGTGTGACAACGTGCTCCAGAAAGCGCAGATGAGAAAAATCTGCCCCATCAACTTTAGTTACGGGATAAAACTTGATTATATAGCAGCGGTTGACACCCTCCGAGGTGTAGCTGTGCACCTCTCCCGGCATAATAACCGCAATTTCACCTTTGTTTATGGTATAACTGCGGCTGTTTGTGTGCAGTGAAACTGTGCCGTTAAGCACATAAATCAGCTCAATTTCGTTGTGGAAATGGCTGAAATAATTCAGATTTGTCATCTGCAGGTCGATATAAGGCTTCTGCTCGCTTGCCTTGTGTATATTCTCGTAAAAAAAGTTGTCCGTCATAAAGCAACCTCCCAACAAAAAAACATAAACCCACTTTTTAACACAAAAAGGCTGTTACTGCGTCAGCGACACTTGCATTACACAAAGTAGTGCTGCGTGTCTTTTCCTTGTACCAGCACTTTTTGTGCAAAAATGGGCAAAAATGTACCCACCAAATCACTTTATGATGTTTTGGTGGGTATTTATGTTTTTTTATTGAGATGTCGCTGATTTACCCACCTTTTGTCCCTTTGTCTATATATTAAAATATATTTTATAAAAAAGCAATATCTGTCCACATATAAACAACAAAGGAATATTAAAAATCATATTGATGCGGTATGATAAAATCAACAAATATAATTACTTTGCAGAAAAGACTACAAAGGAAAGGTGACACTATGGAATTTTTTAAAGATATACCGGTTATAAAATACGAAGGAGCAAACAGCACAAATCCGCTGGCTTTCAAACACTATGATGCCGAAAAAGAAATCGGCGGCAAAAAAATGAAAGACCACCTCAAATTTGCTCTTAGCTACTGGCACACAATGT
>JAGBFE010000182.1 GCA_018109965.1 Oscillospiraceae bacterium
GAAAGACTTGTCACATTGCGTTTTTCAAAGCCTGTAAGCATAACAAGCTTGAGCATTTCTTTAACCTTTTCTTCAATTTCTGCTTTTGGAACTTTCTTTTCTCTGAGCGGAAAAGCAATGTTTTCGAATACATTGAGATGTGGGAACAAAGCATAACGCTGAAAAACTGTGTTTACATTGCGTTTGTGTGGCGGCACATCTGTGATGTCATCCCCCATAAATACAACTTCGCCTTCATCCGGCTGAACAAAGCCGCTGATAATACGCAAAGTTGTGGTTTTACCGCAACCCGAAGGACCAAGCAGCGTCAAGAACTCATTGTCATAAATATCCAGACTGATGTTATCAAGAACAACATCACCGTCAAAGGATTTTGATATATTTTTAAGTTCAATAATTTTATTCATAATGTATACTCCTCTTAACGCCTCTGCCCTATTTTTCGGTAACAAAAAAAGTGGTATGCCGTTGTGCAGCATACCACTTGTAATTGCGATAATGTAGACTTCCTGTATAGAAGAATACCAACATATCTCAATGGGTTCAGAGTCTATATAGCAAAGATTACTTTTACTACTCTTATTGACCATTTCACAAGTTATAATGCCGCCCCTGGCATCCGGTTTATAGTCACCAACTTATAAAACTTTAGCTTTTAACTCAATCAATAAGGCAACAGAAGTTGCCAACCGCCTCTACGCGGTTTGCGGCATTCGACCCGGCTGTCCGATGGCCTTGGCTGGCAGTGCCAGCGGTCGTGTATCTTGCTTTGGAAATCTCTTTCCAATTGAGACACTTAATTTTAACATTTATATGTATATATTGTCAATAATATATTAAAAAAATGTAAAATTTTGTATTAAAACACCAAATTGATATAAATAAAAAGCAGAGGTAAAACACCTCTGCTTTGCATAAAAACAAACCTATTTTAACCAATCCAAAGTGGTAAATCCTGAATGTAATAAAGATTCTCCTTGTCAAAATCTGTGCCCTCTTTAAGCACTGTTGCGTAGCCCACAATGTCACAGCCTATTTTGCCAAGAAGTTCTTCCATCGCTTTAAAAGTGCCGCCTGTGGAAACAACATCATCCAGCAACAGAACTTTTTTGCCTTTGATTTTAGCCACGTCAACACCATCCACAACCATAATCTGTGAGGCTGCTGTAGTGATTGATTTAACCTCGGTAATAAGCGGATTTACCATATAAGCTTTTGCTCCCTTGCGGAAAACAACAAACTCTTTTTCGCCAAGATATGTGCAAAGGCTTTGTGCCAACGGCAGTGTTTTTGCCTCAGGACAAACAATGTAGTCAAAATCCACATCCTTTATCTTGTCACCCAGCACTTTTGCACAATAGTTTGTCAGGGTTGTATTGCCAAGAAGCACAAAACCTGCAATATGCAGAGTTGGTGTGACAGGTGTGATAGGAAGTCTTTCAGTTCTGCCTGCAAGGTCGATATCATAATATTCCTGTCCTGTGTATCTGATTTCCATAATATTTCTCCTTTGGTAAATTATATTGTATGTATTTTTAAAACCATTTTCTATAATTTAATAATACACCCTTTTTTGTCAATAATCAACTTTACTCTTTTATTTTAACAGATTTTAATGTATAATAAATTATAGTGCTGCAATATTGACATAATTTTGTATTTTTGTTTCATTGCAGCAGCTAAAGCTGACACAATAAGATATTGAAAAACAATCCTGTTTCTTTTATAATATAGCACGGATGTTAAATAAATATCAATCGTAAAGGAGAATAATTATGGTATATTCACATGAAGTAGAAAGAATGTGCAAAGTATCCAAAGGTTGCGACCATGGTCCTGCTCCTATCCCACAGGAAGGTGCATGGACAAAGGTTTATGAAATCAAAGATGTAAGCGGTTTGTCCCACGGTATTGGCTGGTGTGCTCCACAGCAGGGTACCTGCAAACTGACTTTGAACGTTAAACAGGGTATCATTCAGGAAGCACTTGTTGAAACAATCGGCTGCTCCGGTATGACTCACTCTGCTGCTATGGCTGGCGAAATCCTCCCTGGCAAAACATTGCTTGAAGCACTCAACACTGACCTTGTTTGTGACGCTATCAACGTTGCTATGAGAGAAATTTTCAAACAGCTTGTTTACGGCAGAACACAGACTGCTTTCTCTGATGACGGTCTGCCAGTTGGTGCAGGTCTTGAAGACCTTGGTAAAGGTCTCAGAAGCCAGACAGCTACAATCTACTCCTCCAAACCAAAGGGCGTAAGATATCTTGAAATGGTTGAAGGCTACATTATGTCCGTTGCTCTCGATGAAAACGACGAAGCTATCGGCTACAAATTTGTTCGCCTTGGCAAAATGATGGAAGATATCCGTCACGGTGTTGACCCACAGACAGCTCTGGACAAAAACACAGGTACTTACGGCAGATATGACGAAGCTGCAAAGTACATTGACCCACGTGAAGAATAAGGAGGAACAAGACAATGGCAAAATTTGAAGGTTATGAAAGAAGAATAGCCAAAATCGAGGCCTCCATGGCAGAAAACGGCATTGAAAGC
>JAGBFE010000183.1 GCA_018109965.1 Oscillospiraceae bacterium
AACAAACCAAGCGATATCCCGCACATTCCGTATATCTTATTGTCTTTGCAATATTGTTTATAATATATGTCCTGTTTTGTTATCAGTTTTTCAAGATAATACTGTATATATTTTTCTTCTGATTCTGTGTCCCGTTTTCCGAGATTTGAAAAAAAATCGTTTACAAAATCAATTTCTTCTTTTTTTATGTAGTTATTTTTCCTACAAACTGAAATATAGTTTTTCCAATCAAATTTCAGCTTTGAAAATATTTCTTCATACACCATATTGACGTTTTTTTCAAATAAAATTTTTTGAACTATTGTCACATTCATTTTCAAGAATTTATAAGTATAATAATTTTCCAGTATTGTTCTGTTGAAAATCATATAGGAAGATATAACAATAAATATGCTGCCAACAATTTTATACATCAATAATATCCTCTATATAAAACCTACTATTTTTTTGCTGCATAATTACTACTCTGTAAAACACATTATTGCTGAATAATGTACTTATACCCTGTTTTTTCTGTACAGAATTAAGATTATCTCCGTGAACCGAACATATAAACTTAACCCCTGTATTAACTGAGTACAAAATCTGGCTGGCTTCCTCAACAGTGCCAATTTCATCACAGATTATAAACTGTGGATTAAGGGTTCTCGTTGCCATTGAAGCAGCTGTTGCTTTAGGGACTCCGCTTATAACATCACAACGGATTTTATCTGTGTACAGCTCTTTTCTTTCATCACATATTGTTATCCGATATTTTTCTGACAAATGTTTACAGTACAGCCTTAAAAGAGATGTTTTACCACTGTGCGGAGGCCCTATTATAAGGGTGCTTTGCGGCTCAAGATCAAACAGCTTGTCTTGATTTTCAAAATACACCTGTTTTTTTGGCATTCGAATGTTTAACGAGTTTAACTTTTTTAAAATATATTTTCCTGATGTTTTACTGTAAACATATTCACCGCTTATGCCCACTCTGGTTCCATCGGTCAATGTTACAAAGCCGTTGCTTATTTCATCTTCAAAAACATTTATAGACTTTTTACATATATTATAAAATATTTCATCCAGTTCATTTTGCGTTGTATATATTCCACTGTTATTTTCAATATTGCCGTTAACCACAAGCTGAACAATACATTCTGACCGCAATCGTATTTCAGTTATATTGCCTTTAAGCGGATGATTGGCGATATATTCAAGAATTTTTGCAGGTAAATATTTATATAATTCCATAACTTTCAACTCCTATAGTTAACTATATGATGCCTGTCCTTCATATAGAACATAAAACAAAAAACAGACAATCGGATATAAAACCGATTGTCTGTCAATTATTTAAATGATTATTTAAGTATATTTTCTTCTTTAAAACGTTTTTCAATATAAGGATTAAGTGCAAAATTGTTGCGGAATGCTGTATATTCTTCAAATGCTACTTTGTTAAACCCGCCTTTTCGTACCGCTCTGATTGCAATATTTTTAGGTGTATGCTCTGTCTCGATAAATTCCATTACCGATACATCAAAGCCAACAGCCTTCAGAATCTGTGCGCGCAGACTGTCGGTAACAAGTGCGGAAAGCCTTTCTTTTATTATTCCGTGCTGCATCATAGGTTTCAGACTGTCATTTTTGAGCTGTGAAAAAAACTCGTGCTGGCAGCAAGGAACAGCAATGATTATTTTTGCATTGAATTTAATGCTTTGTACAATACCTTCATCAGTTGCATTGTCGCAGGCATGAAGCATAATAACCATATCAACATCCTGAGTTCTGGAATAGTTTTTAATATCACCTTTCTGGAACTCAAGTGTATCGTAGTTAAGCTCTTTTGCGACCTTGTTGCAGTAATCTATTACATCTTCTTTTAAATCAAGGCCTGTGATGTATGCTTCTCTGCCAAGAATTTTTACAACATAATAATAAAGTGCAAATGTCAGATATGCCTTGCCACAGCCAAAATCCACAATTTTAAGCGGTCTGTCCGTAGGCAAAGTATCAATTGAGCTTTTGAGAAGTTCAAGATATTTGTTAATCTGACGGAACTTGTTGTATTTTGCTTTTACAACCTTTTTATCCTTGGTCATGACACCAAGATAGATAAGAAAATCTATGTCATCACCTTCGTTGAAAACATATTCTTTCTGTTTGTTGTGTGACGCAACCTTAACCTTTTTGCTTGGTGCCATTGTTTTTGCTTTGATTTTTCCATTGAAGCAATTAAGGTGGAAATCATTTTCTGTACCATAAATCACACACTGTGTAAAAGTTTCAAAATGCACGGCAATGTTTTCAGCCAAAGCACTCTTTTCTATATTATGATGCACTACCTGCTTGCCTTTTGTATATTCAAGCTGATATCTTACACCGTCTTTTGACTCAAACGGTTTTACTGTAACCTTTGAATACTCACTTTCGGCACCTTTGCGTACTCCGCTTATTACAATATAAGCAATATCCTGATTTAAAAACTGACTTATTCTTTCTGTCATAATCTTAATCTCTTATAAATCAAGGGAAGGAATTGCTCCTTCCCTTTTAAATTTGTTTAATTAGCTGTTTTCGATAGCTGCAATCATCATTTCCTTGAACATTGCAGGGTTGCCTTGTCCTTTGGACTGTTTCATACACTGACCAACAAGGAAGCCAAGAACATTTGTTTTGCCGCCTTTGTAGTCACTGATTGCTTTTTCGTTTGCTGCAATAACACTGTCAACAATTGTCTGCAATGCAGAAGTATCACTGATCTGTGCAAGACCTTTTGCTTTAACGATATCCGCAGGTTTTTCATCTTTATCAACAATTATTTCAAATACAGTTTTTGCTGCTGCATTGGAAATTGTTTTGTTTTCGATAAGTGCAATCATATCAACAAGGTTTTCCACTGTAAGTGGGAGATCACTGATTTCACATCTTCTTTCGTTTGCAACACGTGTTACTTCACCAAGTACCCAGTTGGAAAGAAGTTTTGGACCGCATTTGCCTGTTGCAAGACAGGTATCAAAGAACATTGCTTTGTCTTTGCTGAGAGCAATTGTTTCTGCGTCTGCTTTGGACAGACCACATTCGTTCATATATCTGAGTGTTTTCTGTACAGGAAGTTCAGGAAGTTCAGATTTGAGTCTTTCTACTGTTTCTTCCGGCACAACAAATGTAAGAAGGTCTGGTTCCGGGAAATAACGGTAGTCCTGTGCATCTTCTTTGGAACGCATAAGCACGTTTTTGCCGGCAGCATCATCCCATCTTCTTGTTTCCTGATATACTTCACCGCCTGCTTCCAGCACTTCAATCTGTCTGTTTGCTTCGTAAACGATAGCATTGTAAACGCCGCTGAAGCTGGAAACGTTCTTTGTTTCAACACGAGTACCGAATTTATCACTGCCCATAGGTCTTACAGAAACGTTAACGTCTGCACGGATAGAACCTTCCTGCATTTTTGCATCACTGATACCAAGGTACAAAAGTGTTGTTCTGAGTGTTTCAAGATAAACCTTTGCTTCTTCAGCTGAACGGATGTCTGGTTCGGAAACGATTTCGATAAGCGGAACGCCACAGCGGTTATAGTCAGCAAGTGTGCCGCCAAATTCATCAGCGTGGATAAGTTTGCCTGTATCTTCTTCGATATGAATTCTTGTAATACCGATTCTTCTTGTTTCTTCACCGATAAGGATGTCAAGATAACCTTTGCCACAGAGTGGAATTTCGTCCTGTGTTGTCTGATAAGCTTTTGGAAGGTCTGGATAGAAATAGTTTTTTCTGTCGTGTTTTGTAACACGGTTGATTTTACAGTTAAGTGCGTGACCCATTTTGATTGCATATTCTACAACCTGTTCGTTAAGTACAGGAAGTGACCCCGGAAGACCCATACATACAGGGCACACATTTGTATTTACTTCTGCGCCGAATTCGTTTTTACAGCCACAGAAAATTTTTGTTTTTGTTGAAAGCTCTGCGTGTACTTCTAAGCCAACAACGATTTCATATTTATTATTCATAGCTTAAAACTCCTTTACTGCAAAGCCGCCAACTGTATTTTCGTAACATTTAGCAACTGAAAGAATATCTGCTTCTCTGAATTTTTTACCTATAACCTGGAAGCCGATTGGCATATTGTTGCTGTCAAAGCCACAAGGAACACTGATACCCGGCAGACCTGCAATGTTAAGTGTGATTGTGCATATGTCAGCAGCATACATTTCTGTTGGGCTGCCTGCCTTTTCGCCGAATTTCCATGCTGTAATAGGGCTTGCAGGTGTAATAATTACATCACAGGTTTTGAATGCATCTTCAAATTCTTTTGCAATCTGCTGCTGCAAAAGTTTTGCGCGTTTGTAATAAGCATCGCTGTAACCGCTGCTGAGAACACATGTGCCAAGCATAATTCTGCGTTTAACTTCATCGCCAAAGCCTTCGCTTCTTGTGGAGATATAAAGATTTTCAAGGCTGGATGTGTCGCTGCCGCGGTAGCCGTAACGGATGCCGTCGTATCTGCCAAGGTTGGATGCGGCTTCTGCAGAAGAAATAATATAGTATGCTGCAAGTGCATAGTCTGTGGAAGGAAGTGAAATTTCCACAATTTCTGCACCCTGTGCTTTGAGTGTTTCGATAGCTGAAAATACTTTTTCTTTAACTGCCGGCTGAACACCTTCGCCATAATATTCCTTTGGAACACCGATTTTTACGCCTTTAACGCTTTCGCCGTATTGTTCAAAAG
>JAGBFE010000184.1 GCA_018109965.1 Oscillospiraceae bacterium
TAGAGGGACTGGCTGCCTACAACAAACCAAAATTTGTATTTGCTCATAATTGTTTCTCCTTTTAAATGATATATGTAGAAATGTTTAATTATTTCACTTTGATATAAACGTGGTAGTGTTCCTGATCAACTTTGCACAGTGGCATAAATCTGTGGCCGCAAAGTTCAAATTCAAGGTCACCTTTGTGAACAAGTTTTTCAGCAAGTGTTTCTTCTGTCACGTCAAATTCGATAAATTCGTGACAGTCGCAGATAGCAGCCAGAACATAAGGACCCCAGCAGATACTTGCTGTTTTTTCATCGTCAACTGTTTTTGACAGATAGCCTTTTGCACCGAATACAAATTCAACTGTGCCTGATGTGAGCTTGAATACATAGTATCCGTCACATTCGCAAGGTGTAACAGTTTCGCCGTTTACTTTAACAGCTGCGCTTTCAGCCCACAGTGGTTTGCGAACCTTGAGTGTGTCTTTTGAAAGTTTTTCAACTTTAACTGCTACATTGTATGTGCTGGCTTCAGCTTTTGCACAAACTTCGATTACATCGTTTTCAGCTGCAAGCTTGTTAGGAATAAACAGGTTAACCACAACAGCGTCATCTGTTTTTGCATAGATGTATTCGCCGTATTTGAAGTGGTTTTCAAGGCCTGTGCCGTGACAGCAGCTGTTTTCGAGATGGTCAAAGTGCTTCTGGGCACCCGGATTTGTAGGCATAAAGTATGTGCTGCCGCCTGTTGGGCCGCCGATGTCACCGCAGGCATTGATGTGGTTTGTAACAGCTGTTTCGTAGTAGTGCATATATTTTGCACAAGGTGTGTACTGATACAGCTGACCTGTCAGCTTGAGCATATTGTATGTAGCACAGCTTTCGGCTGTTTTGTCGCTGATGAATTTTGCAATTTCTTTTGCAGGCTTGAACATTTCTGTTTCGCCAACACCACCGATGGAGTAGATGTGTTCGCTTGTTACAAAGTTCCAGAAATTGTTTGCGATATCATATCTTTCTTTTTCTTTTGTAGCATCAAACTGACGCATTACACCGATAATCTGCGGAATGTGCTGGTTTGCGTGGAGATTGCCCAAAGCGTCAATGCCCATTTTCATTGGCAGGTAGAGCTTGTCGTTGTCAAAGTAACGGCTTGCTTCGAGATATCTTTCGTCCTTCGTCAGCATATAAAGGTCAGCCATTGTTTCGTTGATACCGCCAAATTCACCTGCAATGTACATTGCCCACATTTTGTCACGCTGCTGTCTTGGCAGTCTGGACAGACGGTTGTAAACCCACAGACCAACTTTTTTGAGGATTTCAAATGCCTGCTGGTTGCCGCCGAGTTCATAGCAGTCACGGAGACCTGCAAGGATTTTGTGCAGTGTATAGTATGGAGCCCAGATTGTTGGGTATGTTGTGTATTCTTCAAGGAGGTCAAACTGTGTTTCATCGTAAGCAGAGATAAAGCCAGGTTTGAATTTTTCAGGCTGCTGTGCCATTGTGTCCTGAACTTCGCCAAGGCTTGCAATCATATAGTCAAGTTTTTCCTTGATTTTTGCATTGCCTGTTGCTGCATAGCAAAGTGCAAGACCTGACAGATAGTGGCCTGTTGTGTGACCGCGAAGATTGCCTTCCGGCAGATCCCAGCCTGTCATTGGTTTTGCATCCTTTGTGCTGAGACCTGCAGCTGCTCTGAAGTTGTAAAGCATGCTGTCATCATCTGTATTGAGGAGGTTTTCAAGCACTCTGTTCTGCTGGTCAAAAA
>JAGBFE010000185.1 GCA_018109965.1 Oscillospiraceae bacterium
AAGAATCTCCCGGTTTAATCAGACAAAGAGATTCTTCGCTGCGCTCAGAATGACATTTTACTTTATTATATTAAATTTATATTTTTGAATATCGCTTAACTCAATGACATTTTTTGTTCAAAGGGAGCTTTTTAAATGTATATAATATACATATTATAATAAATATAACAAGGACGGGAAATCAAAGCGGCATCCCGATAAGAAAACATAAATACCCGGCAGTACACCTTGCAGTGTGCTGTCGGGTACATTTTTGCCTGTTTTTGCAGAAAAGGTGCTGCTGCAAGGAAAAGACACGCAGCACTACTTTGTGTAATGCAAGTGTTGCTGACACCGCAGCAGCCTTTTTGTGTTAAAAATCAGGTTTGTGTTTTCTTGTTGGGAGGTCGCTAATGCGAAATCCCGTCCTTTTATATTACATTTTGTAATTTTATCTATATAATTTATTAAAAGTATAAATATATAGCCTATTCTTCAGCGTTTTCTGCTGTTTCTGTTTCGGCAGCCTGTGTCATTTCTGTTTCCTCTGCTGCTTCAACCTCAACAGTTTCCTCGCTGTCATCGCGCAGTGTTGCAGCAAATGTAACAACCTTGTCGTCTTCGCCAAGCTTCATCACCTTTACACCGCCGGCATATCGGCTCTGCAGTGCAATATCTTCAATATGTGTTCTGATGATTATGCCGCTCTGGCTGATAAGGATTGCATCAAGGTCACTGTTAACAATTCTAACGCCGCAAACCTTGCCATATTTTTCAGTTTCGTAGTTGCGCACACCTTTGCCGCCTCTGGTCTGCAGGCGGTACTCGTCAATGGAGGTTCTTCTGCCCTTGCCGTCCTCGGTAACAGTCAGAATTTCGCTGCCTTCGCTGCAAACGCCCATACCCACAACTTCGTCACCTTCACGGAGCTCAATTGCTTTTACACCACGGGCACTGCGGCTTACAAGACGCACATCCTGTTCGCTGAATCTGATTGCCACGCCGTCCTTGGTTGCAACAATCAGCTCGTCATCGCCTTTTGTCAGTCTTGTCCAGATAAGCTCGTCACCTTCGTCAAGGCTTATGCAGATAAGGCCGCTCTTGCGCACATTGTTGTATGCCGAAACCTCGGTACGCTTGATGATACCTTTTTTGGTAACCATAACAATGTTGCCTTCTTCAAGACCTTTTGGTGAAGACATAATTGCAGTCACCTTTTCATCCGGCTGCAGCTGAATGAGGTTGATGATGTTCACGCCCCTTGCATTGCGGCTGCCTTCAGGAATTTCGTAACCTTTAAGACGGTACACACGGCCTTTGTCGGTTGCAAAGAATATAAAGTCGTGGGTGCCTGCCATAAACAGTTCCTGAACATAGTCTTCATCACGGCGTGTCATACCGCTTATACCGCGGCCGCCGCGTCTCTGTGCCTGATAAACATCTTTTGGCTGACGTTTTACATAACCGAATTTTGTGTATGTGAAGATACATTCTTCTTCAGGGATAAGGTCTTCGATATCAACTTCGCCCGAAACCTGCATAATTTCTGTTCTTCGTGGGTCGGCATATTTTTCCTTGATTTCAATTACATCTTCCTTAACCTTGTCAAGCACCATCCGGTGGTCAGCAAGGAAACGTGTGTAATAGTCAATCTTTTCTGCCAGCTCTGCCAGTTCGTTTTCAATCTTTTCCCTTTCAAGGCCCTGCAAACGTCTCAGCTGCATGTTGAGGATTGCATTTGCCTGAATTTCTGACAGGCCAAAGCGTTCCATAAGATTGTCTTTTGCATTGTCGTAGCTTGTGCGGATGATTCTGATAACTTCATCAATATTGTCGCAGGCAATTTTAAGACCTTCCAAAAGATGCTGGCGTTCCTGTGCTTTTTTCAGGTCAAAGCGTGTTCTTCTTTCCATAACATCACACTGGTGGTCAATGTATCTCTGCAGGATGTATTTAAGGTCCATAACCTTTGGAATACCGCCGTCAAGTGCAAGCATATTTGCGCCCACTGTGTCCTGCAGTTGTGTCAGTGAATAAAGGTGGTTGAGCACAACCTGCGGGTTGGCTTCCTTTTTAAGTTCCACAACCACACGCATACCCTGTCTGTCAGATTCATCACGCAGGTCGCTGATGCCTTCAATGCGTTTTTCTTTAACAAGGTCGGCAATGCGTTCCACCATCATTGCCTTGTTTACCATATATGGAATTTCGGTAATTACAATGCGGTATCTGCCATTGCCGTGTTCTTCAATGTTTGCACGGCCGCGGAGAATAATTTTGCCCTTGCCTGTTGCGTAGGCACTTCTGATACCGCTGCGGCCCATAATAACGCCACCTGTAGGGAAGTCAGGGCCCGGGATAAATTCCATCAGTTCAACATAGTCTGCATCAGGATTGTCGATAAGGTGCACAATGCCGTCGCAAACTTCGCCAAGGTTGTGCGGAGGCACATTTGTTGCCATACCAACCGCAATACCGATGGAACCGTTGATAAGCAAGTTTGGAATTCTTGCAGGCAAAACACATGGTTCCTGTTTTGATTCATCAAAGTTTGGCTGAAAATCAACAGTTTCCTTGTCGATGTCACGCAGCATTTCGTCTGCAATCTTTTTCATTCTGGCTTCGGTATAACGGTAAGCAGCAGGCGGGTCCCCGTCCACTGAACCAAAGTTACCCTGACCGTCAACCAGCGGATATCTCAGCGAAAAGTCCTGTGCAAGACGCACCATTGCATCATAAACAGAAGCGTCACCGTGTGGGTGATAGCTGCCCAGCACGTCGCCGACTGTGGTTGCTGATTTGCGGTATTCATGTGCAGAGTCCAGATTGTTTTCGTACATTGTGTACATAATACGGCGGTGAACAGGTTTTAACCCGTCACGCACATCCGGCAAAGCACGGCTTACAATAACTGACATTGAATAGTTCAGAAAGCTGTTTCGCATTTCCTTGTCAATGTCAACATCTATATATTTTGTGTTGTCATTCAATAACATTTTATTCTCCCAAAACAAATATGCTATTTATTAAAGTCTATATTATTTGTCTGTCACCCTGAACATATGTGAAGAGTCTCTTTATTTTATCATTATTATTGTTAACCTAAATCTCATAAATCAATGAGATTCTTCGCTGTGCTCAGAATGACATTATATGCTTAAGCATAAAAGCCCTGCAGTTACAGCTATTATTCCATTGTCTGTGCTGCTTCTGTTTCCACAACAGTGTCCATTGTTTCTTCAACTCTGGCTTGTTCTGCATTTGCTTTTTCAAGACTTTCCTTGTAAGCAACCATAATGCCTTTGATTTTTTCCACATTGCAGTTATCGTTGAACAGCACAAGGTCGCCTGTGTGGAAATACATTGCAAAATAGTCAGGACCTTCATAGTATTTACGGAACTGGTTATATGCAATGGTTTCAAGGGATGAACCAAAGTTATAGGTCAGATGGTCTTCAAAAAATTTAACTGTGTGATAGTTGTCTCTGTATTTTCTGCCTTCGTAGTCCTTCATTATCCTGTTGTATGCCACTTTGTCAGCAGATCTGTACTTGTTGATAAGGGCAACTGTAAGAAAAATAAAAACAATCGGCAGAACCATCCATACATAGTCGCCTTTAACCGCAGGATTAAAAAGGTTGATAACTGTTACCACAACAAGGCAGACAAGCATTGCAATTGCGTAAATCAAATGACTGCGTTTTTCTTTTCTGAACACGTCAGCGTGACGGTCATACATAAAATGATAAAATGCTTTTTCGCTTACGATATATTTTTCTTTGTGAACAGGATACATAACTGTATCTCCTTTCAAAATAATTTTTTTAATTTATTCCGTGATTGCATTTTGCGGGACGATGCAGGCATCGCCCCCATACAATATTTTCAGTTTATTTTAAACGTCAAGATTATCTACATATTTGGCGTTCTTTTCGATAAATTCTTTTCTCGGTGCAACCTTGTCGCCCATAAGGATAGTGAATGTTTCATCTGCTTTTCGTGCATCTTCAATGGAAACACGCATCATAACACGGTTGTCAGGGTTAAGGGTTGTTTCCCAAAGCTGTTCAGGGTTCATTTCACCAAGACCTTTAAATCGGCCTATCTTGCAGCCGTTGCCGAATTCTTCAAGGATTTTATCCTTTTCTTCCTCATCGTAGGCATATTTTATCTGCTTGCCCTTTGTCACCTTGTAAAGCGGCGGCATAGCGATATAAACATAGCCTGCTTCGATAACAGGACGCATAAAACGGAAAAAGAATGTAAGCAGCAGTGTTCTGATATGCTGGCCGTCAACGTCAGCATCGGCCATGATAACAACCTTGTGGTAACGGATTTTGCTTACATCAAGTTCTTCACCGATACCGCAGCCAAGCGCCTGCACAACAGGCACCAGCTTTTCGTTGCCGTAAACCTTGTCAAGACGTGCCTTTTCAACGTTTATCATTTTACCCCACAATGGCAGGATAGCCTGATATTCCCTGTCACGTCCGTTTTTTGCGGAACCGCCTGCAGAGTCACCTTCGACGATATACAACTCGCATATTGAAGGGTCCTTGCTGGAACAGTCGCTGAGTTTGCCAGGCATACGCACGCTGTCAAGGGCAGATTTTCTTCTTACCAGTTCCC
>JAGBFE010000186.1 GCA_018109965.1 Oscillospiraceae bacterium
CGGCGAATTTCCTTTTTAAGCTTTGCATTTTCGCTGAGTTCAAAGTTATCCTGCCGTTCCTTGTTGGCAAGCCAGGAAGAAAAATTGCCCTGCTGTATCTCAATATTTGTTTTATTGATTGATAGTATGTGGTCAACACATCCGTCCAGAAATGCACGGTCGTGAGAAACAAGTATAAAGCCCTTTTTACTGTTTAAATATCTGCTTACAATTTCCCTTGCCTGCATATCAAGGTGGTTTGTTGGTTCATCGATAAGCAAAAAGCTGTTTTCCTTTAAAAACAAAACTGCCAAAAGCACTTTGGTCTGTTCACCGTTGGACAGGGTGTTGAAAGGCCGGTACAGCACTTCTTCACTGACCTCCAGCAAATTTAATTCCTTTGCTATCTGCCAGTACTGATAATCGGGATAAATCTGTTCAACAATGTCGATTGTCACAGCTGTTTTGTCTTCCACTTTATAAGGGAAATATTCAAAGCTGACAGATGCCGAAATTTTGCCGCTGTAGCTGTAGCTGCCAAGCAGAAGATTTAAAAAGGTGGTTTTGCCGCGGCCATTGCGGCCTGTGAAACCAAGTTTCCAGTCGGTATCCAATTGAAATGATACGTTTTCAAATATATTGTCATAGCTGCCATCATAGCTGAATGTGAGATTTTGTATATTGATTAAAGACATATATGTTCCTCCAAAACAAAACAGACTGCAAGAACAATACTCCTGCAGTCTGTAGGTACAATACATCCTTATAACGATACAGAGCGGGATATTTTCTTGCTTTTAACCGCAGTAAAACAAGCCATATAAAAATGACTGTGTTTTATCTGTCCAATTGGTTTTAAGGCAAGAAACTATCTCATCTTTCCACTCCATTCTTATTTAACTGTCTTCAATATATCACACATCCCTGCTTTTTGCAACTAAAGGATAACACATATCAGCCCCTGACAGCCTTCGTTGATAACCTGCTGTATCGTTTCCTGCAGCTTGCCGCGGGCTTCCTGCGGAACATTTAGCAGCTTTGTATTGAGCCCCTGTGTGACAAGGTTTTGCAGTGAGTTGCCAAAAATGTTGGACTGCCAGATATCCAACGGGTCGCTTTCAAAATTCTTGAGCATACTGTTTACAAGCTCTTCACTGTTGGCCTCGCTGCCTACGATAGGGCTGACCTCGGTATGAATATCCGCTTTTAAAATATGCAGTGACGGTGCACTGGCTTTAAGCCGCACACCAAATTTTTGCCCCTGGCGGACAATCTCGGGTTCTTCAAGATGCAGCTGCTCAATGGACGGCATAACAATGCCATACCCTGTGCGTTCAACCTCGCTGAGTGCAGGGGCGAGCTTCTGATACTCACGTTTTGCAGTGCAAAGCTCGGTGATAAGCTTCATCAGTGACCAGTCATCCCTTACATTTTCACCTGTAAGTGCTTCCAGAGTATCATAATAGATATTTTTATCCACCTCCGCTTTTACATCTGCACTGCCTGTTCCAAAGTCCACATTTGCAGTGTGCACCGATATCACATTTTCACTTTGTGACAGACCTTCAACCGCTTTTTCCACCTGACTTATTTTGCCGATATTTGTAAAGCTTTGGCGGATATCCTCCATAAGCTGTTTGCGGAACTGACATTCCCTGTTCTGCATTGCAACCCATTTAGGCAGCATAAGCCTGATTTCTTTAACGGGAAACTCTGCAAGTGCAAGGGACAAAATTTCTTCAATTGTCTGTTTTGTCATTTCAAGGCAATTTACCAGTACAGTTGAAACGCCATACTTGTTCTGCAGCTGCTGCCGCAGCTTTTGCGCCTGTGCCGACTGGGGCTGTGCACTGTTGAGCACAATTACAAACGGTTTGCCTATTTTTTTAAGCTGTGCTACAACGGTTTCTTCCGCTGTGACATAGTTTTCCCTTGGAATATCACTGATTGTGCCGTCACAGGTAACCATAATACCAATGGTGGAATGTTCACTTATTACTTTATAGGTGCCTATTTCCGCCGCTTTTTCAAAAGGAATTGCCTGTTTGAACCACGGGGTTTTGACCATACGGGGCTTGCCGTCCTCGGTGTCTCCCTGTGCTCCTTTGACCATATATCCAACGCAGTCCACAAGACGCACCCTTAAGTTATGATTTTCATTTATTGTGATATCAACACCCTGTTCGGGAATAAAATTGGGCTGTGTTGTCATTATGGTTCTGCCTGCTGCCGACTGTGGCAGTTCATCAATAGTGCGCACCTTTTTGTCGGCATCCTGTATATTTGGAATGACCAATGCTTCCATAAATTTTTTGATAAAGGTGCTTTTGCCTGTGCGCACTGCCCCCACAACACCTATAAAAACCGAACCCTGTGTTCGTTGACGGATATCATCATATATATTCATAAACACACCTCCTAACCTTCAAATGCAGGAATAAATATCATCTGTGGCTGTGTTATCACATCGGACTGCAGGTCGTTTTCTGCCATTATGTCCTCGGGTGAAGCACAATGCATTTTGGCAATATCAAAAATCTTTTCACCCTTTTGGGCATAGTAAATTATCAGTGCCTCTTCCTTTTTTTCAATCGGACTGTCCGTCTTTTCTTCAAAGTTTTCCAGCAGTTTTACAGGCTGTTTTTCAATGACAAATCCCCGTGCCGACAGTGTCACACTGATATCCGCCTGTTCCGAAGATTGATTTAATGTATAACCCGCCACAGACAATGCAACCGAAATTTCATCATGCTGGCTGCAGTTTTCCAGCCACTGCAGCACTATATCTTCACTGACTGTACTGCATTCATACTCGTACTGTGAATTAAGGGTTATTATATGGGCCATAAGTTTTGCCTTGACCGTCATTTTGTTGATTTCATAATAGCTTTTCACGGGACTTAGTTCAAAAACCACGTGCTTTATTTCGGTATCTCTATCCTGTTTTGATGAAAGTTTTACCGAAAGAGTTTTATCCACCTGATATATATTGGTATCTGTCAGCACAGTATTTTCCTGTTTTTCGCACTCAAAACTGCGTGAAAAAGCATCAGTAACAGCAATAACCTGCTGCTTTGCAAAAGCTGTTGCATCAATCTGTACCGTTACAGCCGCAATGTATTTTTTGTTTTCGCTGTTGAAGGACACCGCCACATTTGTAACTGCTATGTCGGCATAGGCAATGTGATTTTCCCTGACACCGTTTACATCTATAACCTGATTGTACAAAAAGGTGTGGGTGTATTTTTTTATCTCATAGCTGTCCGAAACCGTATAATAAAAGTCTGCAGCAATCTCGCCTTTTGCAGTTATTTTGTCACTGTAGGAACTGACTGCTGCAGGCTGTGTGACAGGATTTACTCTCAGAATTTTTCCGCTCAATTCTTCGATATCAAGTTCATCTTCAATGGTGAACTGGCGGATATTGTGCCCCGAAAGAGAGAAAAATTCCAGATTTTCGCTGTGGCAGCACACTGTTTTGCCCGAAGCTGCAGTCAGCGCCTTATATTCATTTGTACCATAAAGTCGCACTGTAAAAAGATATGCCCCTCTGACATCAATGCGGGTAGGATTTTGCGGACGGGTGTTTACATACTGACAGCTGCCCTCCACTTTTATATAGCTTAAATCATTGTGCTCTGTCTGTATATCGTGCTGTTTCTGGAACGGTATACGCTGTGTTATCACATTAAGCTTTTCGCCTTCCGGCGGCTGATAATAGATGCACAGCTTGATAAATCCCTCCAGCACAAGCTTGTTTTTTGTAACATATTTTTGCGTTACCGAATGCTCCATTGTGGTTTTTATCACCTTGAAAACAGGTGCATCGTAGTCTGCAAGCAGAATTTCGGTCTCTACAGACTGTTCTGCCGAAAACTCTGCCAGCTTTGCTGTTGACATTACATTGTCATAAAAAACATTTGTTGCCATATTTATCTCCTTTCCTATCGGGAAAAAGTTTGCCCAGTAAATATATATTTACCTGCTGATAAAATATGTTGAATATGACAATAATAAATAAAAACTGTGGGAGAATGTTATGTCACGAAAACTAAAAAATGCCCTTGCCAAGAAAATTATAAAGGTAACTGACGAAAATATTGATGATGAACAGCTTATACATGCCTTGCTGGATGAAGATTTGTATATCAGTGACAATGAGGAACAGATTCCTTTTGGTGACAAAGCTGCCGATATGCTTGCAAAATTTGCAGGCAGCTGGCTGTTTATCATATCCTTTTGCGTGTTTCTTGGAGGCTGGATTGTTCTGAATTTATATTTTCTGACCAATCCGTTTGACCCGTATCCTTTTATACTTTTAAACCTTATTTTATCCTGTCTGGCTTCAGTGCAGGCACCGCTGATTATGATGAGTCAGAACCGACAGGAAGAAAAGGACCGTCGGCGCTCCGAAAGTGATTACAAAACAGGTTTAAAAACCGAGATTATAATTGAAGATATGCATTATAAACTGGATAAGATAATTGCAATGCAGCAACAGCAGCTTGAAAAAGCTGAAAAATGTGTGACGTATATTGAAAAAGAGGATTGAATAATGTATCATTATGAAAAAGAAATTTTCAGTGCAAAGGAGACTATACCTATGGGAAATATATGGCATGACATCAAACCCGGCAGAATAAATGCAGATGATTTTATTGCTGTTATCGAAATTGAAAAAGGCAGTAAAAATAAATACGAACTGGACAAAGAAACAGGTTTTATCATTCTTGACCGCATTCTGCACACATCAACACATTATCCTGCAAACTACGGTTTTATTCCGCGCACATATGCTGATGACGGTGACCCATTGGACGTGCTTGTACTGTGCAGCGAAACAATACGCCCGATGAGCCTTGTAAGATGCCACCCGATCGGTGTTATCACAATGCTTGACGGCGGCAAACTGGATGAAAAAATCATTGCTGTACCATTTGATGACCCTACCTACAACGAATATCAGGAACTGAGCGAGCTGCCAAAACACGTTGCCGATGAAATGGGCCACTTTTTTACCGTTTACAAAAGCCTTGAAGCAAAAGAAACTGTTGTAAACGACACAATGGATGCACAGGCAGCAAGAGACATCATC
>JAGBFE010000187.1 GCA_018109965.1 Oscillospiraceae bacterium
AGTTTATTTTATAACTTAATTAAATAAATGTATTTAATAAAATTATCTTGACAACTTATGCAGGGGGGGGGTATTATTATTGTGATAAAGTGTATTTATAAATATACTTTGTTATCATAAGTATTGAAATTAAGGAGAAGATAAGCTATGAAAAGCTTTTTCAGAAAAATAGCACTTGTACTGGCTTTTGCAATGGTATTTACCGCGATGCCTATGGGTGTTTTTGCAGAAGACAACAGTTTTCAGTATCCAAGTGGATATTTTGTTGAGTGGGGCTTTGAATACGGGAACGGCGTTGAAAATGCAAACAGCAGCAAAGAAGTTAAAGCACTTATATGGTTGAACGGTGTGCAGGTGACTGATTTCAGCGACTATGAGTTTGAAATCGGTGATATAGTATATCAGAATAACCCAACTACTATTGCTGCTTTATCCACTACACCACAAAAAGGTGTGTTTACATTTTCGGCAGGCACAGGGTACACAGATACAACAGCATATTATCCTGGTGTTGAAATTTTTGTTACAGTAAAACATAATGGAACAGTCATTGATCGAAATGACCCTGATAATATGGTTCTTCCAATCAATGTAAACATTGGTCCACAAAGTGAAGACAATAATCAGGGCGGTGCACAGGGCGGCAATCTGGAATGGATTCCTGGTAACAACGGTTTTGAAATCAAAGATACAGAGACAACAACATTCTACATTGATACAACAAATGTTACATCATTCACAAATGCCAGTGTAAAAGCATTTTATATGGCGGATATGGGCCCAAATGGTCCAATATTTAATGACCTTTCGGGTTGTTATGAGCTTGTAAATGACAACGGCAGATATGGTATCAGACTCGACGGTGCAAAAATTGCAAAGGCACTGCCACGCGAATTCAGTATGTTTGTTATACAGGCAGAGCTTAGAGATGCTGCAAGTGTTGCAGTTGCTGCAAACACAGCTGATATCAATTTAGTCCGCACACCAAGCATATTCCAGACAGCTTGTGATAATGGATTTATATTTGCCAACGGCACATCTATTATGGAACGTCAGTGGCTTGGCGAAGTTGACGGCGAGTTTTTTGCAATTGTTGCAGAAAATGGCACAAATGAGGCTGTTCATCAGAAATATCTTGAATCATTATATGAAGCTATATTCTATGGTGAAGATACAACATCTGAATATTTCAAATCTATCAGAGATGCCTTCAACAATTGGGACGGTGATGATGATTATCTGAACTCACAGTATGACGGCGGTGCATTGGAAGTTCAGATGGCAGATGGCGGAGATAATACCAGTGATGAATTTAAAAATCATACATTGGAAGAGCTTGGCAAAAATACTATAGTTGTTTTGTCTGCCGGTATGTATATGAAAGCAGGCATACTGGACAGAGCACCAAGTCTTGAAAATCCTGATGAGTTGGTAGATCTTACTACATTTGATTATTCCGAAAAATACACACATTGCGAAGAACTCACATTCTATGCATATATTCCAAACAGTGCTGTTGAAGACTGTGGCGGTATTGAAAATGTTACACTCTACTGCTATGACGGCAGCACAGACTATGCGGCTGTTGATACAACAGTTGCATCTGACGTAGGAAATAATGTTTTGAAATTTACAACAACATCACCTATGGAGTACTACTTTGTTTGCTGGAACGATGAAGTAACAGGTGATGAAGGAGAAGGTGAAAGCTCATCACAGCCTGAACTGGAAATTGCACCGGAATCAAATACAAACGAAAAACTTGATGAAAAACTGAACAAAGACATTGAAGCAACAATTGACGACCTTGTTCGGGGAGGTTACATCGATACAGATGAAGTAGATGTAGAAGAGATACTGGATGCATATGAAGCTGATCCTGATTCTGTTAGAGTAGAATTGCTTTATGATTTTACAAGTTTTGATGATATGGAACAATCTGATTTTACAACAGAACAGCTTGAACAGATTGAAAAAATTGTTGAAACAGCAAACGGTCAGGTTGTATATGGTATGGACATTGTAGTAGCCAGACAACTTGTTGTGAACGGCAATTCTGTTGGTGATCCGCAGATTATGACAGAGCTTCCTGCTGATGTTGAATTTTCAATCAATCTGCCTGAAGGCGTTGTGGATGTTCCACAGGGCAAAAAAATTAAATGGGTAGTATTCAGAAATCACAATGGTGAAATCAACAAACTTCCTGTTAAAGACAACGGTAACGGCACAGGTACATTTAAAACAGACAGATTCTCTTACTATGTACTCGGTTACGAATTTGTAGATGTAGATACAGCGCACAGCCACATCTGGGGCTACAACACACAGCACGATGCGGCAGCACACTGGGATTACTGCCATGTTTGTGGTGAAAAAGGTGCAGTTGTTGCTCACTACTACAAAGACGGCGTGTGCAGCTGTGGCTGGTCAGTGAAATCAACAAACAGAACAAACCCTGCAACAGGCGTTACAGCTGAAATGCTTGGTGAATAATTTCAAAAAACAAAAGAGGCGGTCTCCGCCTCTTTTTTGGTATGCGAACATATTTTAAACGGTCAAATAAGGAAAAATTTGTTTACAATGGCTTGTTCTTGCTGTATACTTGAAAAGTTACCAAAATGATTAAAACAATTGATATACAAACAGCAGAGGTTTAAATG
>JAGBFE010000188.1 GCA_018109965.1 Oscillospiraceae bacterium
CAACTATCAGGAAACCGCAAAACCAGCAGGCATTGCTTCATCCTTCTCAACAGGTGAGTTGGATGATTTCTCCAGCATCGCAAGCGATGACGGAGATTTACCGTTTTAAATTTTGATTAGGAGGCTTATCTACCATGGAAAAAAATGATAGAGAATTTAAAGGCGGCCGTCCAGTAAGACGCAGCCGTAAAAAAGTTTGCAGCTTTTGTATGGAAAAAGCTGAAACAATCGACTACAAAGACACAGCTAAGCTCAGAAAATACATCACAGAAAGAGGTAAGATTGTTCCTCGCCGTGTAACAGGTACATGTGCACAGCACCAGAGACATCTTACAACAGCTATCAAAAGAGCTCGTACAGTTGCTTTGCTGCCATACACAAACAACTAATATGTGTATACTAAAGGGTGGAAATTCCACCCTTTTTTATTTTGTATCCAAAATATCTTTTAAACAAATCACTACAAAAAAACTCTTTTTCATCCAATTGGATAAAAAAGAGTTTTTGTTGTTTTATTCAATATTTTCAGTTGATGATTCAGGTGTTGCTGTTGGTGACGGAGTAGGTGTTGAAAGCGGCTTGTCGTTTGCCACATAAACAACCAGCACATCTTCCTTGATGCTTATCTGCTCCCCTTCTCCAATACTGAGTGCCGCAACCATACCGGAGACATATTCTCTGGTCTGGTCGACATATTCCTTGCGGTACATTATCCCTGCATCATCCAGTTTTCTGACTGCATCATTGTAACTTATGCCTATAAGGCCTGTCGGCACATGAACAGCCCTTGCGCCGAGACTGACTGTAAGATAAACAGTGCCGCCGGGAGCGATTGTATCCCCTGCATTCGGTGACTGATCACAGATAACGCCTTCGTTATATTCATCACTGTATGCTTCCAGTTTTACAAATGTGTAATCAAGCTGATAGTTGCTGTTTGAAATGACTTCAGCATAGTTTTTACCCACAAGCTTTGGCACTGCCTTTTCAACTGCAGGCTGCGACTGTGATACAGACACAGAATCACCTGTGCTTTCAGAATTTGAAGGCTGTGTGCCGATAGATTTAAAAGCCAGTATAAGCACAACAACAACCGCCACGGCAAGAATACCATACTGAACAAGCTTTTTGCTGTTATTGTCCTGTGATTTTTTCTGACTCGGTTTAATTACAGTCGCCTTGTCATCCAGCATAAGCACAAAATCCGTTATCGAATCTATCCTGTCCTTTGGATTTTCTGCCGTTGCATATTTAAGCGTCTGAACTGCATATTTTGGAAAAATTCTGTGTATTTCTTTAGCATTCAGAGCATCTTTAACAAGTTTTTTCCCTGTAACAGCATAATATATCAGACTTGCTATTGCATATATGTCTGTGTAACTTCCCTGAAATCTGTCAGAATAATACTGCTCCGGTGCAGAAAAGCCTTCATACAGCTGGTATGCTATATGTTCATTTTTTGTTCTCAGGTCCTGAATTGCAAACCCTGTGAGCATAACCGTATTTTCCGGTGTGATAATGACAGTTTCATCGCTTATTCCGCCATGATGTATGTTAAAACGGGATAATTGCCCAAGCAACGAAAAAACATCATTTAAAAGCCAGCGGATTTCCTTAAAAGTAAACGGTTTTCCCCTTTTGATAAGCGTCTGTGCCAATGATGTGCCTTTAACATTCTGCATAACTGCATAGGCTGTTTTGTTTTCGCTGAAAACATCATATATCTTGGGCATTGCAGGACTGTCAATTTTTTGCAGTGTACGGTAAAGTTCGGTAAAATCCATAAGCAGATTTTTAAACAGCACCTGTTTTGCGGGCTGCACTGCAACCTCGCAGTCATTGCGCGGCGCAACAAGTGTGACAGGCAAAAATTCCTTTATCACTACCCTTTTCTGGCTTTTTGTATCAAAGCAAAAGTAGGTTGTGCCTTCACCGTCAACTGCCAGCACATTGCCGACAACATAATCTCTGAGCTTTGTGCCGTATGGCAATGTACCTGATATTGTGTTGATATCCTGCTGTGGAAATCCGCACCAGACACATTTGTCTGCATTATTCAATTGTCTTCCGCAAAAAATACAGTCAGACATCTAAAAATTCTCCAAAATTAAAGTTCAGGCAGATCCTCTGTGTTTTCAAGGTTGTTGTAAACGTTCTGAACATCGTCGTCTTCATCAAGAGCATCGAAGAACAGTGCAAGTTTGCGCAGTGCTTCTTCATCTTCAACCTTTGTATAGTTGTTTGGCACTTTGCTTGCTTCAGCGCTTGTTACATTGTAGCCCATTTCTCTGAGAGCATTTGCAACATTGCCAACCTGGGATGGGTCTGTTTCAAATTCGATGATGCCTTCTTCTTCAAATGAAACATCGTTTGCACCTGCTTCCATGCAAGCTTCAAGTGCTTTTTCTTCATCAACGTTTTCTTCTTCGCATACGATGATACCTTTGTCTTCAAACATAAAGGAAACGCAGCCGCTTGTACCAAGGTTGCCGCCAAATTTATCAAAATAGTGACGAACGTTGGATGCTGTTCTGTTTCTGTTGTCGGAAAGGCATTCTACGATAACTGCAATACCGCTGTGACCGTAGCCTTCATATACGATGCTTTCGTATGATGTTTTATCATCGCCTTCAGCTTTTTTGATTGCACGCATAAGGTTGTCCTGCGGTACGTTTGCAGCACGGCCTTTTGCAAGCAGGTCACGAAGACGTGAGTTGTTGTTTGGGTCTGTGCCGCCTTCTTTAACAGCTACAGAAATTTCTCTTGCAAGTTTTGTAAAAACTTTTGCTCTTGCAGCGTCGTTAGCGCCTTTTTTTCTTTTGATTGTACTCCACTTTGAATGTCCTGACATTTTGAGTATCTCCTATATTTTAAATTTTATATATTTCCATTTATAGCCATTAACAGCTATACTCCAAATTACATTATATCATATTATTTTCTGATTGACAAACACTAATATTGTTTTTATTGACTTGTTTTGAATATTTTTTGATATGCTGTTTATACTAAATCCAGAAAGGGGTGTTGCACCATGGCTAAAAACAAAAATCAGAACAGAAGCGAAAACAAAAACAACGAACAGCAGAATAAACAGGAACAGCAGAGCAAGCAGGAAAATCAGCAGAAAAGCCAGAACAGACGATAATATCTGAACAATCTGTTATTCTAAAATAAAAAAGCAAGTTTGGGTGAAATTCAGCCAAGCTTGCTTTTGCTTTTATTTTACTGTCTGCCTTCTTTGATGCCGTCAGCTTTGAGAACACTTGTAATTGTTCCAAAAAAGATTTTTACATCGTTTTTAAATGAAATATCTTTTACATAATCACCGTCATATTTTGCTTTGATATCAATAGGCAGCTCATCACGGCCCATAATCTGTGCCAGGCCTGTAAGTCCCGGGCGCACATCATTTGCGCCGTACTTGTCACGCTCTGCAATAAGGTCAAACTGATTCCACAGTGCAGGACGCGGACCTATGATGCTCATTTCGCCCTTGAATATGTTAAATATCTGCGGCAGCTCATCCAGGCTGGATTTGCGCAGAAATCTGCCGATTTTTGTAATTTTGCTTGCAGGGTCAGCCAACAGGTGTGTAGGTACATCCTTTGGCACGTCCGCATACATTGTGCGGAATTTCAAAATTTCAAAATGAGTTTTGTCCTTTCCCACCCTTTTCTGTTTAAAAAGCACAGGACCCTTGCTGTCAATTTTTATAAGAATTGCCAGCAGCAACAGTACAGGTGAAAGCACAACTATTGCTCCAAGAGACAAAACAATATCAAAAAATCTTTTAATATACTGATACATAACTTTTCTCCGCTATGTCAATGATAATCAATAACTTCATGATTGAAGGTTGGCACCATTGCCTTGATTTTTTCCATAAGCTTTTCGCTGTTGTTTTCGTACGCAACAGCTTTAAGCTCAAGCAGGTCGGTAAAGAAACGGGACGCATCCATTTTAAGCGGTGAACCGATGAAAATTTTGTTGTTGTCGGTTTTGCGCAGTCCTTCTTCGTCCATAAGCAGTTCTTCGTAAAGTTTTTCACCCGGTCTTAAGCCAGTAAACACAATGTCGATATCCTTGTAAGGGATAAGACCCGACATTTTGATAAGGTTTTCTGCCAATGTGACAATTTTTACCGGTTCGCCCATATCCAGAACAAATATTTCACCGCTCTTGTTGCTGATAGCACCTGCCTGGAGCACAAGGGAAACTGCCTCCGGAATAGTCATAAAGTAACGGATAACTTCCTTGTCTGTTACTGTAAGCGGACCGCCCTCTGCCAGCTGTTCCTTAAACAGTGGAATAACAGAACCGTTGGAACCAAGCACATTGCCAAAACGCACTGCCGCAAAGGTTGTTGAACCCTCGGTGTTTTCGGCTATATTCTGGATAATCATTTCACAGATACGTTTGGTTGCCCCCATTACATTGGTAGGATTAACCGCCTTGTCGGTAGAAATAAGCACAAACTTTTCTACATTGTATTTTTCTGCACAGAGTGCGCAGTTGTATGTGCCGAAAACATTGTTTTTAACTGCCTCTTCCGGCGCATCCTCCATAAGCGGAACGTGCTTGTGAGCTGCAGCATGGAACACTACATCCGGTCTGAGTTCATTGAACAGGTCATCAATCTTTTTGGTGTCACGCACCGATGCAATGCGCACATCCAGGTCAAGCTTTTTGCCAAACTTGCGTTTGAGTTCCTGCTGGATGGAATAGGCACTGTTTTCATATATATCAACAATAATAAGCTTTTTAGGTCTGAAACCTGCAATCTGGCGGCACAATTCGCTGCCTATGGAGCCACCGCCGCCTGTGACCATAATGGTTTTGTCATTGAGGAAATTGAGTGCTTCATCTGCAAGGACAATAGGCTCACGGCCAAGAAGGTCTTCAACTTTTACATCTGTGATACGGGACAGAATATCCTCGTCATCTTTAATGATTTTAACGATGTCCGGCAGCATACGGATGTTGCAGTCGGTTGATGAACAGATATCCAGAATACGCTTTTTGTTCTGGCTGCTGAGGGTTGGAATTGCAATAAGGATTGTTTCTATCTGACACTGTTTTACAAGGGCAGGTATATCCTCGGTTGTACCCATAACATGAACGCCCATAAGATTGCGGCCAACCTTGTTTTTGTCATCATCCACAGCACAGATAACGTTCATTTCTTTTGTAGGGTTTTTATTTATTTCGTGAAGCAGTGTGCTTGCCGCATCCCCTGCACCTACAACCAGCACACGACGGCGTTTTTTGCCTTTGCGGTTTATTTTGGTGTTTCGGTACATACGGTAAATCAAACGGATGTACAGTGTAAAGGTTGTTGCAAACATTGCAGAAAGCACATATACACTGCGCGGAAATCTTCTTTCGTTAAACAGCACCAGTGTCATGCAGACAAAGATTGCTGTTGCCACAAGGGATGACCGCAGACATTTGAAAATTTCAACAATTTCAGCATAACGCCACAAACTGTCATACATACCTGTGGTTATAAATATAATTACAAAACAGGATACAAACAGAAAACAGCTTGAAACCATAAGGCTGAAATATGCTTCCATATCCGCTCTGCCTGAAATAAGCACCCAGGTAAGAGAGTATGCCACAGCAATCACAAACACGTCCGCCATAAGCAGCAGTGTCCTGCGGTTTTTGGATAAGAATCTGGAAAAATGAGATTTTATATATTCAGACATATCCGTCTCCTGAAAATTCTTTTTAATCTATATAATTTTACACCATTTTACATCAATAATCAATTAAAAACACAAAAAATCACATTTGTACAGGATAACATTTATTATTATATGCAATTTGAAATAAAAAACAGACAGCACCGACTGATTTATCGGCTGCTGTCTGCATATGAATTTTTTGATTTTTCCCTTTGGCTTTATTTGCCGATTTCTGCAAGAATAAGGTCAGGGTTCTTTTCAGTCGCCCAGTTAACATTCCAAGGGCTTGTGAAAAGAAGCAGTTTACGGTTTTTAAAGTCTTCAACACATTTTGTGTCAGATGTAAGATTGAGTTTTTTAACATCAATCTCTTCGTTTTCAATCCAGCGGATATGTGCGTATGGAAGCGGTGTAATGCGGATATCAACATTGTATTCGGTTTTGAGACGATGTTCCAGAACTTCAAGCTGAAGCACACCAACAACACCTACGATAACTTCTTCCATACCGCCGCCAAGTTCTTTGAAAATCTGAATTGCACCTTCCTGTGCAATCTGTTCCATACCCTTTACAAACTGTTTGCGCTTCATTGTATCAACCTGTGAGATACGGGCAAAGTGTTCCGGTGCAAAGGTAGGAATACTTGCAAATCGGAAAGGCTTTTTGGCAGTTGTAATTGTATCACCGATTGAGAAGATACCCGGGTCAAAGATACCGATGATA
>JAGBFE010000020.1 GCA_018109965.1 Oscillospiraceae bacterium
GTGTTGATAAATTCTTTTTCCTTTGTTTCTGTGTTGAATTTGTAAAGTGCTTTAGGGTTGCCTTCCCAGAACAGGTGCAGGCCTTCGCCCATAACTTCCAGATTTCTTACAGCCTTTGGTGCTACAACGTCCACCATAACCACACCGCGTGTGCCGTCTTCGTGGGTGAGGGTGATAAAGAAGCGGTCCGGGAATTCGATGTCCAGCTTTGTCAGTCTGTCAGAAACAGAGTACAGGTCTTTTACAGGGCCGAAAGTTTCCAGAATCCATGGCATTTCGATGCCGAACAGTTCACGGCAGCCGTTGGTGCGAGGGTTGGAAACAAAGAAGTTTTTGTAGCTTTCCCATGGGTGCCAGTCCGGCAGGTACTGACCGATGTGGTAGATGTAGCTGACAGGTTTGTCATATTTTTTAACTTCATCAAGAATAAAGTTGATTTCGCCGCGGTAGAGCATTGTGGAGGAGAGGAACAGCACTGTGTCGTTTGCCTTTGCAAGTGCCATAAGCTCTTCGTAGCCGTCCTTTACAAGGTTCAGTTCTGTAAAGGAGTTGAGTTTGTAGGTGAGCAGTTCCTTTAAAATTGCATAGTGGCTGAGCGGTGCTGTGCACACAAATGCAACGTCTGGTTTTTCGGCAGCTGCTTCAGCAATGGAAGCAAAGGTTTTGTGGCCCATTTCTTCCACCTGTGCGCGGCGTTCGTCCCAGGTGTCAACACCGATAATTTCGATGGATGGGTCGATGCCTTTTAAAAGTCTGATTCTTCTTTTACCCATTGAGCCAAGGCCCACGATTAGTGCTTTCATAGTTTTATTCTCCGTCATAAAAGATTTTAACTGTATGGTTTTGTGAATTTACAAAATTCAGCAATGTTTTTACAATTTCTTCGCTTGGCACACAGCCCATATCATAAGGGCTTTTTGCAGTGTCTGCCACAGCTTTGAAATCAGCTGAAACAGCTTTTTGTATGCCATTGAGGATGTCCTCTGCTTCGGTTGTTGTGCAGATAACATTCTGTGCAATATAGCGGCCCTTTTGCCTGTCACCGATGTTGACTGTGGGCACTTTAAAGGTTGGGGTTTCCACCACTCCGCTTGAGGAGTTGCCGATGACCGCCGCCGCAATGCTCATTGCAGAGAGATAGCGTTTTAACCCAAGTGAGAAAAACGCTTTGGCGCGATGGCTGTGCTTTTCGCAGTAGTCATCCACCATTTTATTGATAATTTCGCCCCCTGCGTCGGCATTGCTCTTGGTGAAAACGAGATTGTATCCTTCCATTTTGTCCAGTGCAGTGAACAGATTGTTCATATCATCCTGCGGGCTGCGGCCGCTTTGGGTTTCGGGGTGATATGTGATAAGGAAAAACGGACTGAGATTTTTGAATCCGAGGCTTTGCTCAAGTTCATCCTGTGACATAAGGGGCAGATTTTTTATGTTTTCGTCCCCAAGTCCACCCACGCAGAACACGCTGTCGGGCTGCTGACCAAGGCGGTAAAGCCTGTCGCGGCTTTCAATACAGGACGGAAAATGGATACTGCTCATTGCAGTCATGCAATGGCGGTAAAAATCGTCCTTTGCGCCCACTGTCACATCCCCGCCGCTGATGTGTGCAACAGGCACACCAAGAGCTGATGCCGCTGTGCACACCGCAAACATTTCGTAGCGGTCACCCAGAACAAGCACAAGGTCGGGACGGTCGGATGCAAAAATATCGGTGAAGCATTTGACTGTGTAGGCAATGGTTTTTGCCACAGCAGTGTCATCGTTGCCGAACTTTAAAATATCAATCTGATATTGCGGCTCAAAGCCGTCAGCACGGATTTCGTCGATAGTATTGCCGTATTCTTTTTTAACGTGTGTGCCCGTTGCCACAATAACTGTGGTCACGTTTTCCGCCTTGTCAAGACGTTTGATGACAGGGCGCAAAAGGCCATAGTCGGCACGGGTTGAGGTGATAACAAATATTTTTTTCATAAATAACCTTTGTGATTTTTAATAGCAAACTACGTTTGCCGGGTTATATGTCCTTTCTTTAAAGAAAGGACCAAAGAACGCGGGGGTTGCGACCGTCTGCTTCGCATACCTAACTGGCTTTCGCTGAAGCTCAAGCTCTTTTGGCTAAAAACAGTGTACAACACTGTTTTTTAAACGCCA
>JAGBFE010000189.1 GCA_018109965.1 Oscillospiraceae bacterium
AAGGAACTTCGTCCACATCAATTTTAGCAACAACAATTTTGTCTCCATATTCCTGTGCGATTTCTTCCACAACAGGAGCAATCATTTTGCAAGGACCACACCATGTTGCCCAGAAATCTACCAAAACAGGTTTATCGCTGTTAAGAACAACATTTTCAAAGTTTTCAGCTGTAATTTTTATACTCATAAGTCTATCTCCTTTTACATATCCTTTTGTTTGACTATATTCTATCAAAATTCATTGGATATGTATGTAATCTGGTCACATTATTTAGTGTGTTCAAAGAGTTTCTTTTTATCGGTAATCTCAATTTCTTTGCGGGATACTTTGAGTATACCTTCTTTTTCAAAATATTTGAGCATACGTGAAACAACTTCTCTTGCACTGCCAAGATATTTTGCGATTTCAAGGTGTGAATAGGTAATTACAGGTCCGTTTTTAACCATTTCATCATACAGGAAAATAGCGAGACGTTTGTCAAAACTATAGAACAAAATCTGCTGCATTGTCCACATTACATCAGATAAACGCTGTGCTTTGAGTTTGTTCTGATAGTTTTCAAAATAAATATTTTTCGCTATAAGGTCCGAAAATGCACCTGACGGCAATACCCATACAGTTGTATCGCTTTCGCTGTCCACATGTACGTCAAATGTAACTTCGGTAAACACACAGGATGCAGAAAGCACACATACATCGCCTTCCTCAACCCTGTAAAGTGTTACCTCTTTACCCTCTTCGGACATAATATACACGCGCAGCATACCTTTTTGTACAAACATTACGCCGATACACATTGCATCGCCATTGTGTATGTTTTCGCCTGCCTTGTATGACATTTCATACATATGCTCGCACACAAAGGCCTGTTCAGTGCTGTCAAGTTTATCCCAAAAATCAAAATACTGCTTTATCTGTGCAATTTTTTCTTGTCTTTCCAAAATATCACCCGCTTTTTTATAATGTACTGTTAATCTGTAACAACCGCAGTGCCTGAAGCTGTTACCA
This sequence comes from Oscillospiraceae bacterium, assembly GCA_018109965.1. The sequence goes on from JAGBFE010000189.1 coordinate 1,010, forward strand.
TAATCATACTGCCGTTCTGACCAAGAACTTCGTAGTCAATATCAACACCTACAACTGCATTGGCACCCATAAGTTCAGCGTGTTTCTGCATTTCCTGAACAGCATTGTATCGAGCCTGAATAAGCTCCTGCTCATAGCTGCCTGAACGTCCGCCAAAAAAGTTTGTAAGGCTTGCAGAAAAGTCCTTGATAAAATCCATACCTGAAATTACTTCACCAAAAACTATACCTTTGTATTCCATTATCTTTTTGCCTTCAATACTTGGTGTAGTTGTAATAATCATTTTATAATCTCCTTTTTGTGCTGTTTATAAAATCTGATTGCTTTTGTAACAAGTTCTTTATCATTTCTGTAGCTCACACATTTAAGTGCATCACCGATGTCAACCCACATAACCTCTGAAACCTCTGATTCCTGTTTCTGGGTTTTGTCACATTCAGTTGTCGCAAAGAAATAAATAACATCCTTTATAACATCTTTTTTAGGTGAATATGTAACAACCTCGCGAAAACGTATGTCAATATCCGCTTTTACGCCTGTTTCTTCAAAAACTTCGCGTATGGCAGTTTCCACTTCTGTTTCACCTGCTTCAACGTGACCTTTTGGAAAAGACCAATGTCCGCTGTTGGAATGTTTTATCAGAAGTAGCTGTTCTTTATTATCCTTTAAATAAAAAACTATTGCTCCGCAAGATTTTTCTTTTTTCATAATACACCTTTATAATTTATTTTTATCCTTCAAGACGTTCGGCAAGTTCTGCCCATTCGTCCATAAGTGCATCCATTTTCTGCTTGTCGGCTTCCATATTCTGCCACAAAGCAGCCATTTTTTCGTGGTCGGATACAATTTCCACATTTTGCATATCAAGCTGATACTGGTCCAGCTTTTCCTGCAGCTGTTCAATTTCCCGTTCGCATTCTTTAAAACGTGCACGGTCCTGTGCAGCTTTACGGCGCTGTTCTTTCTGATTCAGCTGAACCTGCGCTTTTTCTTCCTTTACAGCTTTGTCCACAGTCTTTTTAACCATAAACTGACTTGCAGAACGTTTTGCCATAAAGTCATCAAAATCCTTGTAAAATACGCCTGTTTTGTTTTCCAGGCACATAATAGGACAGTCAAGGCTTTTCATAAGAAAGCGGTCGTGAGTAATTACAACAATTGTGCCCTCATAACCCATAAGGGCATTTGTGATAGCCTCACGCATATAGATATCCAGATGGTTGGTAGGTTCATCCAGGAACAACAGGTTTGCACGGTCAAGGCTGATTTCGCAAAAGCGCATTCTTGCCTTTTCACCGCCGGATAATGCTGAACTTTCCTTAAAAACATCTTCGCCTCTGAAGCCAAAACGTGCAAGGTAGTTACGAACCTCAAGCTGTGTCCACTTTGGTCTTAAAGCCCATATATTATCAATAATGCTGCCTGTTTTGTTAACAATATACTGATCAAAAATAGCAGGTTTAACACCTGTGCCAAGTTTTACTTTTCCGTTAACAGGTCGGTTGCGGCCTGTAATTGTGTTGAGCAAAGTTGTTTTACCTGTGCCGTTTGCGCCTGCAATAATCAGTCTTTCACCCCGGCGGATATCTAGATTGAGGTTTTCAATCAGTTTTTTTCCGCCTGCGTGGACTTCGAGATTGTCAACGTACAAAACCTCATCATAGGGTTTTACATCAAATTCAAACTTGAATTTAAGCGGCACGCGCACAGCCTTTGGTTTTTCTGCAACTTCCATTTTTTCCAGCTGCTTGCGGCGGCTTTTTGCCATATTGCTGGTGCTTGCACGCACAAGATTTTTGGCAACATAGTCTTCCAGTTTTGCAACCTTTTCCATATCAGCTTCATACTGTTTTTGCTGAAGCTTGAGTTTTTCTTCCTTAAGTACGGAAAAAGCTGAATAGTTGCCTTTGTATTCGTAAAGGTAAGTATCTTCAACCTCCCATATGCGTTTTACAAGTTTATCAAGGAAAAACCGGTCGTGGGATACTGTAATGATTGCACCTTTGTAGGAGGACAGATAATCTTCCAGCCAGGTGAGTGTGTCAAAATCAAGATGGTTGGTAGGTTCGTCCAATATAAGAATATCGGGATTTTCCAAAAGCAGTTTTGCAAGGTTAAGACGTGTTCTTTCGCCCCCTGACAAAACACCAACCATTTTAGAGTGCTCTTCTTCGGTAAAACCCATACCATTGAGCATCTTTTTTATATGAAAATCAGTATTATATCCGTCACGGGAATATATTATATTCTGCAGACCGTGGTGTTTTTCGATAAGCTGTTCATCATTTGGTGTAACTGCCAGTTGTTTTTCAATCAGTTCAATGTCTTTGATAGCATTGAACACTTCGCTGTAAACGGTTTCCATCTCTTTGTAAAGAGTGTTGTTTGGATTAAGACCATCTGTCTGCTTGAGGTAGCCTATTGTAACATTATCTGCAAAAATGATTTCGCCTTCATCATTTTCCAGTATGCCCATAAGCATATTGAGCAAAGTTGTTTTGCCCGCACCGTTTTCGCCTATAATACCTATTCTGTCATTTTCGTTAACAACTGCAGAAATGCCCTGTACTATAACATCAATACCATAGCTTTTTCCCACATTGTCCAAAGTAATAAGCATATTTAAAAATTATCCTTCTTTTGTTATTTCTGCAAGTGTGCCCTTTACAAGCGGCAAAAGGTCATTGACTGACATTTCTACTTGTCTGCCGATTTTGCCTGCACTGAAAATAATAGTTTCGAAATTTTCTGCAGTGGAATCGATATATGTAGGGAACAGTTTTTTCATACCAATTGGGCTGCATCCGCCTTTGATATAGCCTGTAGTTTTTGTGATATCCTTTACAGGAATCATTTCCACACTTTTCTGTCCGCTGACTTTAGCAGCCTTTTTTAGGTCAAGTTCCTTTTCAACAGGCACAACAAACACACAGTTGCCTTTTGGGCCCACACAAACAAGAGTTTTGAAAACCTGTTCGTATGGTTTGCCAATTGCATCAGCAACCTCTTTTCCGTCCATAAATTCACCGCTGCCATCGCCGTATTCATAGCTGTTGTGCACAATCTTTTTCTGATCAAGTAATTTTTCCACTATTGTTTTCTGTGGTTTTGCTGCCATTGCTGTTTCCCTTTCAGATTTTACTTTCAACCCAGTTTAAAAGGTCGCTGTAAACTTCATCTTTATTAATTTCATTGAGCATTTCGTGTCTGCCGCCCTCATAAAGCTTGAGAGTAACATCTTTTACACCATTTTTCAGATAGTTGTCATACACTTCGCGGACACCTTTGCCCCAGTTGCCCACAGGGTCCATATCCCCTGAAAAAATGTAGTACGGAATATCTTTTTTTGTGTTTTCAAAACATTCTTTGCTGTTGCATACATTGATTATTGTGAGCAAGTCTTTATATCCCGATACAGTAAAGATAAAACGGCAATATTCATCTTTACCGTATTTTTCTATAACAGCTTCATCCCTTGTAAGCCAGTCACGGGAGGATTTTGGGTTTTCTATTTTATCCAAATAATTGCTGAATGCTAGTTTTGCAAATGGTTTGGAGCGGTATTTTTCGCCCTTAAATTTTATCATCAGTTTCAGCAGAAAAAGTCCCGGGCCTGCCATTGGGTTGCTGCTGCCTGTACCCGATATAAGCAATCCGTCAACAAGGTGCGGATATTTTGCACCGAAAGCTCTGGCATAAAAGGAGCCCATGCTGTGTCCAAGCAAAAACAGCTTCAGCTGAGGAAAGCTTTTTTTCATTCTGCCTGCAGTTGTGGCAAGGTCACTGAGAACACATTTGTAACCGTCAACAGATGCAAAAAAGCCTAATTCTTCTTTGCTGTTTACGCTGTTTTTGTGTCCAAGATGGTCATGTGCCACCATAACAAAGCCGTTTTCTGCCATAAAGTTCATAAATGGCTCATAGCGTTCAGCATATTCTGTCATACCGTGGGATATCTGAATTATAGCTTTATACGGTGCATTTTCCTTGCGGATTACAAACCCGTTGATAGTATTTATTCCATTTGATGAGGCAAAACTAAACTTTTCCTTTATTAGCAATGACATCTTCCAAACCTTCCAGAATTATATTTTTAAGCTGCATATAGTCTCTTACTTCATATTTAGGTTTTATGTTTGTGGTGTTTTCTTCACCATTAAAATTAACCCAGCAGGTATCAAGGCCTGCATTGATACCACCTTTTATATCTGACTGTAATCGGTCACCGATAACAAGCACTTTGCTGTTATTTTCGATACCAAGGTCTTTGAGTGCTGCAAGAAAAATCTGTTTGCTTGGTTTTGTTGCACCCACCTTTTCGGACGTATATACGCCATCAGCAAAATCGCCTATACCACTGATTTTAAGTCGGTTCATCTGCACTGTTTCGGTACCGTTTGTCACAATGGCAATTGTTGCATAATCTTCGACATCTTCAAGAAATTCTATTGCACCGTCAATAAGTATTGCACTTTCACGCATAATTGCCATAAATTCTTTGTTCATCTGGTCAGGATTTTTTATTTCAACACCAATAGCTTTTCCAAATTTCTGAAAACGGATTTTTCCGATTAAATGTTTTTTGATTTTTCCTTTTTCAAGATCCTGCCACAAGGAATCATTGATTTCGTGGTATGTATTAAGATTTTCTTCTGTTGCAGGAATATTGTATTTTTCCAAAACTTTTGTAAGTGCATATCTTTCGCTGTCTTTAAAAGAAAGCAAGGTATCGTCCATATCCAAAAGCAGACAATTATAAGCCATAAGTGACCCCTCATTTAAACATAATCATAGATAATAATATTATACAACAAATAATAAAAAAAATAAAGGCAGAATATAAATTCCGCCTTTATATATTTTACAAATTAAATCTCTGTTCGTCCTTTTAATGCTCTGAACAATGTGACTTCGTCAGCAAATTCAAGACTGGAGCCCACAGGCAAACCATAAGCAAGTCTTGTTACCTTGATGCCCAAAGGTTTAATGATGCGTGAAAGATACATTGCGGTTGCTTCCCCTTCTACTGTAGGGTTGGTTGCCATAATAACTTCCTTTACCGTATCATCATTAAGTCTGCTGAGCAGTTCTTTTACGGTAAGCTGGTCAACACCTATACCGTCAAGAGGCGAAATAAGCCCGTGCAGCACATGGTATGTGCCTTTGTATTCCCTTGTTTTTTCAAAAGTAGTTACATCCCTTGGGCTTTCCACAATACAGATGACGCTTTTGTCCCTGTTTTGTGAATCACATATTTTGCATACATCTTTTTCAGTAAAATTCTGACACACAGGGCAACGGTGAATCTGTGAATGTACAGCAAGAATTGCATCGCTGAATTCCTGTGCATCTGCTTTGTCCATACTTAAAATCTGATATGCCATTCGTGTTGCGCCTTTGCGGCCTACACCGGAAAGCTTTTGAAAATTGTTTATAAGCCTTTCCAACGGCTGAGCATTAAAATCCGACATAATTAAAACATACCAGGAACGTTAAGACCGCCTGTTACCTTTTCCATTCTTTCTTCGCTGTCTTTTCTTGCTTTTGCAATTGCATCGTTAACTGCAGCTGCAACAAGGTCTTCCAGCATTTCGATATCTTCAGGGTCTACAACTGCTGCATCAATTTTAACTGAAACAACATCGTGTTTGCCGTTAACTGTTGCTGTAACAACACCGCTGCCGCTCATGCCTTCGTATTCTGTTGCATCAAGTTCTTCCTGAAGAGCTTTCATATCATCCTGCATTTTCTGTGCCTGTCTGATAATCTGGTTCATATTCTGTGGGCCGCCGCCCATACCTTTTGGTAATCTTGCTTTCATATATATTCTCCTTTAAAGTTTAATCCTTTATTGTTACTTCAACACCGCTGTCACGCAGTGATAAAATATCTGATAAATCATCGGTCTTTTTTTCTTCAAACATATGTGCTATGTTTTTGTACCCGCCGATGTTGTGCTTTTTGCCACAGGCTTTTTCGATAGCCATTTTTACTATTGAACCCGCTTCTTTATTGCCGCGGAGATAGTTGTTGAGTGCTTCGTGACCATCAATATACACAATGTTTTTATACAAAAATGCATTGGAGCCTTTAAGCAGTGAATAAAGCGGTTTTTCCACTGTGCCCACAATATCAATTACATCAAACCACTGTGCAAACGGAACAGGAAGTTCTTCTTTCACCTGCTGTTCTTCTGCAGCAGCAGTAATATTTTGTGTTTTGCGGACAGTTGTCTGTGCAGCTTCCTGCAATGCAGGCTGTACAGCCACAGGAACAATCTGTGTATTACAGAGATTGTATATTGCAATATCCAGTGCAATTTTAGGGTTCTGACCTTTTGCTATTGATTCAAATGCTGTTGTAAACGCAGAAAGCGCTGTCTGTATAAACACAAAATTGGTTGTTTCTGCCTGTTTTTTTAGTGCTTCAAAACGTTCCTGCGAAACATTGAGCAGCTGATAAGTGCTCTTTGACAGGTTTGCAAGCAACAGGTTACGGAAATGAGTGATAAGTTCTTCACAAAGACGTTTTATATCAACAGATCTCTGTTCAAGGAACAATATTTCCTGCAAAGCAGCGGCAAGGTCTTTTTTGATTATACAGTCTGCAAGGTTTAAAATTTCTTCCTGTTTTGAAATACCAACCACATCTGCCACAACATTGTCATCAATTGTGTTGCCCCGTGACAGACAGGTGTCAAGAATTGAACTTGCATCACGCATTGCACCATCCGCAA
>JAGBFE010000190.1 GCA_018109965.1 Oscillospiraceae bacterium
ACCGACATATTTATATCGCTCAGCTCTGTTTTAAATGCCGCCATATATGAGTGCATCTCATTGACAAGCTGCTGTGCTTTGTCCATATGGTCATATTTTACCATATCAGCTATCACACCGCCGCCAAACACATCAAAAACTGCCCAATTGTCTGCTTTACCAAGTTCATTTGCTACTTCCTGTGCCTTTGCATATGCAGTATTACCTGCCTGCACAGCTTCTTTTATCTCTTTGAGTTTATTACTGCTGTTTGCAAGTTCAATCTGCAGATTTACTATTTCAGGATTTGTGCCTTTTAATTCATCCAGTTTTGATTTGACTGCCTGCTCATACTGTGTTTCACAGTCCGCCAGTTGTGATAATCGATTTTCATATCCTGCAATATCCGCACATATATTGTTCAGCTGAAAAACTGCATTGTCATATATTCCCTTTGCGGCAAGCATCTCTCTTGTTTCTTTATCCAGCTTTTCATCCAGTTTTCCTGAAAAACTGTAGAACAGGCTTGACAATGTGCTGTTTTCCAGTTTGTCAACATCCTTCTGTTCTTTTTCATACTGACCTTTAAGCACAGCAATTTTATCGTTCAGCTGTGTTTTCTGTTTATTAAGTTCTTCAAGTTTCAGCTGAATGCTTTTCTTTTCACAAACCTGCTCATACAATTCTTTGATTGTCATATATTACTCCTTTTTACAAAAGAAAATGCGTTCTGCAGGTGCATAAAACGCCCGCAGAACGCTAAAAATGTACCATTTATGCGTTTGTCACATATTTAGTTAAAGGCAAAGATTTTGTTTGCAATGGTGTATCCTGTCACCATTATTTTTCTGCCAAGTTTGCCGTCAAGCTGCATTGCCATGCCCATTGCACTATGTTTTACTGCTTTGTAAAGGTCCTTGTTGTGTGCTTTGAGATACTGCCACAGCTCGTCCTTTTTGGCAAGGTTTTCCGCTGTGCCGGATTTAACACACAAAACGGTGGAAACTGCACATATCATCGTGAGATATTTTATCATATATGCCTTGCACTTTTTGTTTTCAAGTGCCATAACATCACAGCAGCCAATCATAATTTTGTTTACCCTCAGCTGCTGGTCAATGCGGGAAATCATTATTTTTTCGTTTACAGACTGGTCTTCCCTGCCGATAAAATAATGATAAAGATTTATATCCGCATAGTACAGTTTTTTTACATACGGCAACGGCTGATAAACAAAAATATTGTCCACATAGAATGTGTGCTTTGGCAGCTGCAGATTGCAGTCGCGAAGCAGCTGTGTGCGATAGATAACGCTGTGCATAAGCAAATTCTGATGAGGCAAAAACCTTTTCATATCACTCCAGCCGATAACCTCGTTTGTAGGCATAATATTGGTGTAACGGATTGGTGTCTGCTTGTTTTCGCTCGGTTTGTCATAAACATAGTTTGCAATAAACATATCAACAACCTGATTGTGTCTTTGCAGCGCCTTAAGTTCATCTGCAACCTGCAGCAGTGCATCCTTGTCAAACCAGTCGTCACTGTCCAGAACTTTAAAATACAAACCTGTTGCATTTTTAAGGCCTGTGTTTACAGCCTGTCCGTGGCCGCCGTTTTCCTGATGTACACATTTTATGATTGTCGGATATTCCGCCTCATATCTTTTGCCGATTTCCAGTGTATTATCCTTTGCGGAGCCATCGTCCACTATGATAATTTCCACGTCTTCACCCAGCACCAGACAGGAGTCAATTGCATTGTGCATATAAGCTGATGAGTTGTAGCATGGAATTGCCACCGATAAAAGTTTCATAAATAATCCCTCTGTAAAAAATTATTTCCTAATAACCTGTAAATACAGTATACCACAAATTTATGGAAAATTTTATAATATTCCTTTAAAAATCAGATAAAACTTGTAACAAAAATCTCTATACCAATAAAAACAAGAATTACACCGCCAAAAACACCTGCTTTGCCTGCCAGTTTTGTGCCAAATTTTTTGCCGATTGCAACACCGCACCAGCAGATAACAAATGTAACTGCCGCAATGATTGCAACTGCTGCAAGTGCCATAGCAAAGCCATAGTCTGCTATTGTAAAACCAACTGACAAAGCGTCAATGCTTGTGGCAATACCCTGTATAAACAACGCTTTGATGCCAAGCTCTTTGCAGTTTTCAGGGCACTCCTCGCATTCCTTTGCCTCTTTTATCATATGTACACCAATATAGCACAAAAGAATCAGTGCAATCCACGGAATAAGTTTTTCAAAAAAGCTGAAATACTGCAGAATGGTGTGTACACAAATCCAGCCCAGAAGAGGCATAAGCCCCTGCAAAACCGCAAACACCCCTGCCACCAGTGTCATTTTTGTTGTTTTCATCGTTGGTTCGTTAAGTCCGTTTGCCAGCGAAACAGAGAATGCATCCATTGCAAGACCTACGCCAAGCAGAATGCTGTTGAACAAAAAAATAAAATCCCACTGCATTTCAAATCCTCTACTTTCAATCGTATCTTCAATCAGTAAGTATATGTTCCGTTAAACAAAAATATGTCTTAACAAAACAAAAACCAAGTCTGACTGCTGCCATACCTGGTTATCTTTTTTATATACAGACAGACCTATAGTATAGCTTTTCCAGTTATACATAAGTCTCGCAAATTAAAGCAAGCCAGGCTGTTAGGCCAGTATGTTGACTTGCTGCGCACAAAATACGCTTGCTACTCCCTTACGAAATCATTAAACAAAAGTATATACCTTAACTTTAAAAAAATCAAGCAAAAAGGCGTTTTCTGATGTGAAAACGCCTTTTATTATTATATTTTATAAATTTTGCTGTTATTTTACAGGGTTACCGCTGTTTTTGCAGAAAGCATCTTCCACGCCAACTTCCTTGCCGCAGGTCGGGCAAAATTTGATTACTTCAGCATCAACAGTTTCTTTAGGCTCAACCTTTGTGTATTCTTCCAGCTGTGCTTCAATTTTTGCGATATCGTCGATGTACTGTTTCATCAGTTCTTCGTTTTCTTCGCCTGCTTTGTGCAGTGCATAAACCAAAGCACCAAGCTGTTTCTGTGCTTTGGAAAGGTCATTGCGCAAAGACATTTCGTCAATTTTGTCTTTGCCCTTGTCGATATATTCGCCTGTAACTTTTGCAACTTTGTCTGCAACTCTTGCAGAGGATTCGAGTAAATTGTCAAATAAACCAGCCATAGTATTTCTCCTTTTTTAACAGTAGAACTCACGCAGCATTGATGATGACGGAATATAGCCTTCGGCAATATAACCGCAGTTCTGCAGAGCTTCTACAATTTCGTTGTATTTTTCAGCTTCCGGTGAACCGTCATCCAGTTCACTCGGAAAATTTTTAAGTGCGGAATTCATAACCAGTATTTCATAGCTGAAGGATGTATCCAGCAGCAGGTCCGCATTGGATTTGTAAGGTTTGATGTATTTATCTTCCCCTTCGCATACATTTGCCCACATTGCAATGGTTTTTTGCGGCGAATGTCCGCGGTGCTTGTGGTCACGTATCATCCTGCGCACAAGGCGGATATCCCTTGTTGGCAGCACACGCTGACCAAGGTGGGAATATTCCTCCCTTAAACCTGCATATATGGTAAACACACTGTTCTTTGGCATTGAATCCAGCACAACGGGGTTAAGTGCGTGGATACCCTCCACGATTACATACCCGTCACCGATTTCAATTTCCATTGCATCTTCAATGCGGCGCTCGGTTTTAAAATCAAATACCGGGAACTTAGCCACACCTTTTTCAAGCAGCTGTTCAAGGCATTTGTCCATAAGTTCAATGTCCACCGCCTGCACATTTTCGTAGTCCTTTGTGCCATCAGCAAGGCGTGGATAGGTTTCGGGGTTTTTAAAAAAGTTGTCCATCGAAACCACCTGGGCATTTTTGCCCATTGAACGTATTTTTTCCGCTATTTTTTTGCTTGTTGTAGTTTTTCCTGTACCTGACGGGCCTGTAAGCATTATTATATGCTTTCCTGACTCCATTATTTCTTTTGCCGCCGCATAAATGCGGGATTCATACTCAAATTCGCAGTGTCGCACAAAGCTTACCTTGTCAACACCTGCTGAACTTATCAGGGACATTTCCACTAATCGTTTAGGAATCCAAATTGCCGGCATACGCTTATCACCTCATCTTTTCGTGAGAGTATTGTATCAAAATCCTTTACATATTCTGTAGGGTATTTGTAGTTGTAGATGCGTTTGAGCTCACCGTTTTTGCCCACAACCTTTGTCACCCCACCTGCACCGCAGGATATGATTGTCTGGATTTCTTCCATTATATAAATATTATACAGACTTTCGTGTCCAATCTGTGAATATCCTACATTTTCAAGACTCTGCAGAGTGGATTTCTGTCGGTACATATAATACGGCACATATCCGTTCTGTGCAAGCTGTGTGCATTTTTCCAGCATCTGTGAAACATCGCTGTAGCTGTTGTCCTCGTGGTTTACCACAATGTTGGATGCACGCTTGAGTGTGAGGGTATGTACGGTAATATTTTCCGCACCCAGTTCGATACAGCCTTTGAGTGAGTTTTCAAAGCCTTCCACTGTGTCCTTTGGTAAACCTGCAATAAGATCGGTATTGATGCTTTTAAAGCCCATTTCCTTTGCTGTATTGTAGCAGTCAATAAAATCCTGATGTGTGTGTCTGCGGCCGATTGCTGCAAGCACCTCATCGGAAAATGTCTGTGGGTTGATGGACACTCTGTCGGCACCCAGTTCTTTTATAATCTGCAGTTTTTCCTTTGTTGTGCAGTCAGGTCTGCCTGCCTCAACAGTATATTCTTCTATTTCTGACAGGTCAAAATTGTCTTTGACAGTCTGCATTATCTGCCTGAGCTGCTGTGCCGAAACCGCAGTAGGTGTGCCGCCGCCTATATAAATTGTTTTTAAACTGAGTCCTGCCTCCCTGGCAGTTTTTGCTGTATAACGTATTTCTTCGCACAATTTGTGCACATACTGTTCCATCAGTTTGCCCGCATTGGTGCTGCCAACCGACACAAAAGAACAGTAGCTGCATCTTGTGGGACAGAACGGAACAGAAATGTAAAGGCTGTAATCGTTATACTTTTTGTTGTCTATAATATTTTTTTGCAGAGAAAAAATATCTTTGCAGAGTTTTATTTTTTCATCAGTTACGAAATATCTGTTTTTGAATATTTCGCACACAGTGTCTATGTTGCCGTGCTTTGCATAGAGATTGCGCATAAGACGCACAGGGCGCACACCTGTGAGCATCCCCCATTTAAGCTGTGTGTCAAACGCTTTTGTACAAAGGCGGTAAACTGCTGCACATATATCCAGCATAAGCTGTTCTTCGTCATCACAAACGCAAATGGTTTCAGTCAGATGTGTGCCATTATGGCATATTTCTGCTTTTACTGCTGTTTCGCTTTTATCCACATAAATATAGCTGTCTGTCGGATTATCTTTCAGCACATTCTCTGTGCCAAACTGCACCGACAAATCCTTTGTGAACATACGCACAAGCTGTTCGATTTCGTAATGATGGGTTAAATTATTTAAAACTATAAGCACTTAATAGCCTCTTTCAGATACGGATTCTGCGCTTTTTCGATATTGAATGTTGAAAAATGTGCATGACCCGGCATAACCTTAAGATTCTGGTTGCGCACAACCTCGGCAATGACTCTGAGAGAGTTCATAATTGTTTCAAAGTCACCGCCGGGCAGGTCTGTTCTGCCAACTGTGCCTGCAAAAAGTGTGTCACCGCTGATAAGCATATCTTCACATTTAAAGCAGTAACAGCCCGGTGTATGCCCAGGTGTGTGGAAGGCAAAAACCTTCATTTCGCCGATTTCGATTGCTTCCTTGTCTTTAAAAGGAATAACATTTTCCATATAGAACTGTGCAATATCCTGTCGTCCCATATAAACAGGTGCACCACTTTTTTCCACAACCTCATCAAGACATTCACGGTGGTCATGATGGCCGTGAGTCATAAGAATTGCTTTGAGTTCTGCCTTGTCATTTTTGAGAATTTCTTCAATTTTTTCCCATCTGATGCTGCAGTCAAACAGTATTGCATTGCCCTGATTGTCTGTGAACAGATAGCAGTTTGTATAGTATGGGGCACTGCCCATAAGGTGATAAACTTTCATATTACTGTGCCTTCCATTCGTCTGTGTCAAGAATAATTGTTACAGGGCCGTCATTGGTCAGGTTTATCTGCATATCGGCGCCAAATTCGCCGTGTATAACCTTTTTAAAGCCTGCGGCCTGTATTTCGGAAAGAAATTTTTCGTAGATAGGGATTGCTTTTTCAGGACGTGCGGCTTTTATGAAGGACGGACGTCTGCCCTTTTTGGTATCGGCAAAAAGTGTAAACTGACTGACAACCATACAGCTGTAGTTGTTGTCCAGTGCAGAAATGTTCATTTTGCCGTCAGCATCGTGAAAAATTCTCAGCTCGCTGATTTTTCTTGCCAGAACCGCCGTGTCCTTGGCATCATCGGTATCATTGACACCAAACAGCACCACAAGGCCCTGCTCCATATACTGTTTTTCACCGCCGTTTACGGTTATCCATGCGTCTTTAACGCGTTGTACAACTGCTCTCATTTTATCCTCTTATCACCGAAATAATATTTTTGTTTTTGGTAAGCTTGTTGATAATACTTGTAAGATGTTCTGTGTTTGTAACACCGATTGTAACGCTCATTTCAATGCGGTGGTCAGCCATCTGACGTGCATTGAGGGCATAAACAGGCACACGGCTGTTTGTAAGCATCATTGAAATATCGCCAACCATTGTTGGTGTTTCCAATGCAACAATGTCAAGAGTTGCCTTGAAGTCCTCACGGATGTTGTCTGCCCAGTATGCATTTACCCAACGGCCTGCATTTTCGGCATCACGCAGTTCTTCCCTTGCATGCACACAGGTCTTTTTGTGAATTGAAACACCAAAGCCACGGGTGATAAAGCCAACAATAGGGTCACCCGGCAGCGGGTTGCAGCATTTGGAGAATTTAACCAGACAGTTGTCGATGCCTTCAACAATAACACCATTGGAGCTTGTTGTTTTGCGGATTGGTGCGGTTTTGATCTTTGTTTCGGACGGTTTTGCATCCTTCTGCATTTTTGCATAGTCTTCCTTGGCTTTAAAAATAACCTTGGAAAGCTGCAAACCGCCGTAACCCAAAGCAGCAAACATTTCCTCCGCATTGTTGAGGCGCTGTCTTTTTGCCAGATTTTCCACAAAATTGCTGTATTCATCATCAGAAAGATTTATAAGATTGCGGCGCAGTTCCTTGTCAAACAGCTCCTTGCCTTCGATGATGTTTTCTTCCTTGCGTTCCTTTTTAAACCAGGAACGGATTTTGCTTTTTGCTTCGCTTGTAGCAACAATATTGAGCCAGTCACGGCTTGGGCCTTTGTCCTTGGCGCCGGTGATAACCTCAATAATTTCGCCTGTGTTTACCTTGTAGTCTATCGATACAATTCTGCCGTTAACCTTTGCACCTGTCATACGGTTGCCCACAGCAGAGTGAATTGCATAGGCAAAGTCGATTACAGTTGCGCCGTAAGGCAGGTTGATAACGTCACCTTTTGGTGTAAATACAAATACATCATCAGGAATAAGCTCGTTTTTGATGTCGCTGAGGATTTCACTTGCATCATCAGAATCCTGCTGACTTTCCAGAATCTGGCGAACCCATGTGAGTTTGTCCTCCATATTGTCCTGCCCCTGAACACCTGTTTTGTATTTCCAGTGAGCTGCAACACCGTATTCAGCAGTGTGGTGCATATCCCAGGTTCTGATCTGAATTTCAAAAGGAACACCTTTTTTGCCTATAACAGATGTGTGCAGAGACTGATACATATTTGCTTTTGGTGTTGAAATATAGTCCTTGAAACGTGACGGAATCGGTCGGTACAAATCGTGCATAAGCATAAGTGCATTATAACATTCCGCCACATTGTTAAGGATGATTCTCACAGCGTGGATATCATAGATATCGCTGAGTTCTCTGCCCTGGATATACAGTTTGCGGTAAACGCCGTAAACACTTTTTACCCTGCCCATTACAGTTACATCCAGCAGACCGAATTCCACCAGTTTGCTTTTTACCTCTTCAACAATGCCATCCACTATGCTCTGTGCATTGCCTGCACGCTGGATAATGTTGTGCACTTCTTCATAGCCGACAGGGTCAAGGATACGCAGGGAAATATCCTGCAGCTCGTCCTTGATGTTGCTGATACCAAGACGGTGTGCAATAGGAGCATAAACCTCCATAACCTCCAGTGCCTTGTCGCGCTGCTTCTGAGGTTTCCAGCCTTCATATGTGCGCATATTGTGCAGTCTGTCGCACAGTTTGATGAGCATAACACGGATATCCTGGCTCATTGCAAGCAGCATTTTGCGCAGGTTTTCGGCCTGTTCTTCTTCCTGTGTCAGCAGTGCGATTTTACCCAGCTTTGTAACACCGTCAACAAGATGTGCAGTTTCCTTGCCAAATTCTTTTTCTATCTCTTCAAGGGTGATGTCGGTATCCTCCACAACATCGTGAAGCAGTGCTGCAGCAACACTTGTTGTATCAAGGCCAAGCTCGATAACTATGGCAGCAACAGCCACAGGGTGCTCAACATAAGCTTCCCCTGTTTTTCTGTACTGTCCTTCGTGCATTTTTTCTGCAAGTCTGTATGCCTTTTCGATAACTTCAATGTCATAGTGCTTGCCGTGTTCCATTACAAGACTTTTAAGTTCTTCGTATTTCATACCTACACCACCAGTTAATTTTGTAAATCTATAAGATATCTGCTTGTGGCAAGGTCCCGTTTTTCTTTGACCTTTACCAGTTTAAAGCAGTTTCGCCCTGCAGAGCTGTAAGTTTCGATAAGTCCAAGTTCCAGCAGAACATCAATTATAATCTGAATTTTGCCGCTGTTGAGTTTGTCAAAATGTACAAACAGCGGACGGATATCATCACACGGGATATTGCCCTGTGCAAGATAGCGGTATACCTCGGCAACCTCCTGCCTTGTAGGGCACAGAAAGTCTTTTTGTTCTCTTGATATGTCAGGATTGTTTTTATAAAGCCGATAGACATCGTAACTGTCTATTGTGCTGTCTGCAAGACCTGCAGGACGCACCTCTTTGATTTTCACCGACACCATACTGCCCATTTCGCTCTGATAGATGGACAGGTTGGCTGTCAGGTCGATATAATCGCCGATATTATATGCAAATTCGCTTGGGGAAACATTGAACATTACCCCCTGCAGATATGCCGAACCTTTTTTCACTTTGATACGCAGATGCTTGCCGTCACTCACAGGATAAACCCCTGCAACCTGAACATTTTCCACCATAAACAGCGGATTTGGGTTGCCGTTGCCAAACGGTGAAAGATATCCTACCTGCATTACACTGTCCACCGATATCTCATCGATTTCGGCAATACAGTCCACCATCAGACTTTCGGTTTTTTCCATACCTCTCACATCACTTGCCACGGCATTGATTTCCCTGCGGAAATTTTCGAGATTTTCTTCCTCTATTGTAAGTCCTGCAGCAAGCTCGTGACCGCCGTAGCGTACAAGCATGTGTTTTGTCTGCTCAAGCGCCCTGTGAAGATTGAATGAGCTTACACTTCTGCCGCTGCCTTTGAAAGTTTCGCCGTCACGGGTAAGCACTATTGCAGGTTTTGCATAGGTTTCTACCAGACGGGAAGCAACAATACCAACTACCCCGGGGTGATAGTTTTCGCCCCATACCACAATAACCCTGTCCTTGACGAATTCAGGATTGGAGGAAAGCTCCTGAGTGATATCCTCCGCCATTTTGTTCTGTATATCCTGACGCTTGTGGTTTTCGTTTTCCAGCTGCTGTGCCAGCAGCATTGCATCTGCCTCATCCTCGCTCAAAAGCAGTTCAAGTGCTATTGTAGGGTCTGCCATTCTGCCTGCTGCGTTGATGCGCGGGCCTATTGCATAGGCAATATTTTCGCTTGTGATTTCTTTGCCGCTGAGGCCGCTTATTTCAATAAGGCTGTTGAAGCCCTGTCTCATGCCTTCGTTGATAAGTGCAAGACCTGCTTTTACTATTGTGCGGTTTTCGCCCTCCAGCAGCATAAGGTCTGCCACCGTGCCAACCGCTACAAAATCGCCGTAATAGTCCAGCATTTCCATTGGGTCAGCAGCTTCAAGGGCACAAACCAGCTTAAAGGCAACACCTGCACCGCACAGTGTTTTGCACGGACTTGTGTCATCAGCACGGAGAGGGTCAACCACAGCAAGAGCATTTGGGATTTCGCCTTTTGGAAGATGATGGTCGGTAACAATAATATCCAGACCTATACTGTTGGCAAATTCCACTTCACTTATTGCCGCAATACCGTTGTCAACTGTAACAACCAGGCCCACACCCTTGTTTTTAAGGCTTTGCAATATGTCTGCGTTCAGACCATAGCCGTCCTTTTCTCTGTTTGGCAGTTTGTAAAAAACGTTTGCCCCCATATTTTCAAGACAGGTAAACAGCGTTGCTGTTGCACATACGCCGTCAACGTCATAGTCGCCGTAGATTACTATTTTTTCATCATTATCTACCGCCCTGAGTATTCTTGCAACGGCTTTGTCCATATCCTTCAGCAGATACGGGTTGGTCAATGGAGTAAGCCCCAAAAACATCTCTTCAGCCTGTTCCTTTGTTGTTACGCCTTTGCCAACAAGCACTTTTGCCAGCAGGGTGCTGACGCCGAGAGAATTTTTGAGATTTTCCACACCGGCTGTATTCAATTGTTCACTGTGCCATTTTCTGTAAAGCATTGTGACCTCTTAAATTTAATTTATTTTAATGACATTACGTCATAGAGATATTTTATATTCACTGCATATCTGCTGTGCAACACGGACACCGTCCACCGCTGCACTCATTATGCCGCCCGCATAGCCTGCGCCTTCACCGCAGGGGTAAACACCGCGTACATTGCTCTGGAAATTTTCTCCGCGCAGTATGCGCACAGGGGATGATGTGCGGGTTTCCACCCCTGTGATAATGCTGTCTGCCGCCGCAAAACCATTGAGTTTTCGGTTTAAAACAGGCATTGCTTCTTTTAAGCATTCTGTTATCTGCTGCGGAAACAGCTGTGCCATATCACATTCCGCAATACCCAGCGGATATGTTGGCTGCACTCTGCTTTTGCCGATGCCCGTTTTTCCGTTGAGGAAATTTCCTACCGACTGTGCAGGTGCTTTATAATTTTTACCGCCTATTTCAAAGGCCTGTTTTTCCAGCTGACGCTGAAATGCAATTGCTTTGGTAAAATCACCCGCAAAATCTTCAGGTCCTACCGAAACCACCAGTGCACTGTTGGCGTTTTTGCCGTCACGGGCGTGCAGGCTCATGCCGTTCACAACAACGGTATCCTCCTCGCTTGCCGCTGCAACAACATTGCCCCCGGGACACATACAAAAGGTATAAACCCCTCTTGTTTTTGTATGGTGAGAAAGCTGATATTCCCCTTTAGGCAGTGCTTTGTGTCCTGCAAGGGAATGGTACAGTCCTTTGTCAATATCTTCCTGCAGGCTTTCGATACGCACACCTACCGAGAATGGTTTTGCCTCCATTGCAAGACCTTTTTCCTTAAGCATAAAAAATGTGTCTCTTGCACTGTGGCCTGTTGCCATAACCACAATTTGTGTTTCTATTTCACCGCTGTCAGTCATAACCGAAACAACTTTGCCGTTTTTTGCATTTATATCGGTCAGCTTTGTGCCAAAACGTACTTCGCCGCCAAGGCGGATAATTTCATTGCGGATGTTTTTTATTACCCCAACCAGCAGGTCGGTGCCGATATGAGGCTTTGCAATATGTTTTATATCCTGTGGTGCACCGAACTCCACAAGGGTGTCGGTGACAAAACCGCAGCGGGCATCACCTATGCGGGTTGTCAGCTTGCCGTCAGAAAATGTGCCGGCACCGCCCTCGCCAAACTGAATATTGCTGCGGGTGTTGAGTATGCCCTCTTTTTCAAAACGTTTTACCGTCTGCGTGCGGGTGTCAACATCCTCGCCCTGTTCCAGAACAACAGGTCTGAAACCCTGACGCGCCAGAATGAGTCCGCAAAACAGCCCCGCAGGACCGAGGCCGCAAATTACAGGCCTTGCTTTGAGTTCTGCATTGCCCTGACCGATAACCAGCGGCTGCTGATATTTAACAGAAATATCCTTGTTTTTTCCTGCGAACTGCTGTTCACGGGATATATCGCGGAGCTGTACGCCAACGCTGTATACAAAC
>JAGBFE010000191.1 GCA_018109965.1 Oscillospiraceae bacterium
AGATAGCAAAGTGTGTGGTTTTGCATTTGGTACTTTTATACCAAAAGTATGCACAATTACACAAATGTTTGCTATTGTCTTAAACATTTTAAAAGTTTAGAATAATAGACAGTATTAAAATGTTTATTTTAAAAATATATTTTAAAGGAGTGGCTTACCAATGGTTATTAAAAACGGTAATCTGTTTACAGAAGACGCACAGTTTGTTAAACAGGACATTGCATTCAATGGTGCAACAATCGACGCAATCGGCGAAAATCTCTCCGGTGAAGAAGTTTTTGACGCAACAGACTGCTATGTTATCCCTGGTTTTGTAGATGTACATATCCACGGTGCATACGGCAGCGACTTCTGCGACAACAGCGAAAACGACATCAACACAATCGCAAAATACCTTGTAAGTCAGGGTGTTACAAGCTTCCTTGGCACAACAATGGCTTTTGACGAACCTATCCTCAGCGGTATCTTCTCAACAGCTAACCCTTTCTTCAACAAAGTTATCGACGGTCAGGCAACTTTGCGCGGCGTTAACATGGAAGGTCCTTTCTTCAACAAAGCAAAAAAAGGTGCTCAGGCTGAAAAATATATTGTAGACCCTGACTGGGAAATGTTTGAAAGACTTTTCGAGCTCAGCGGCAAAAACATCCGTCTGCTCGACATCGCCCCTGAACTTCCGGGTGCAGTTGAATTTATCGAAAAAGCAAGCAAGCTTTGCCATGTAAGTATTGCACACACTTCTGCAAACTATGACCAGGCAATCGCAGGTTTTGAAGCAGGTGCAGACCATGTTACACATCTGTTCAACGCTATGCCTCCTATGGGTCACCGTGACCCTGGTGTTGTAGGTGCAGTACAGGACAAAGCAAGCTATGTGGAAATTATCTCTGACGGCATCCATATTCACCCAGCTATCATCAGAACAGCATTCCGTCTTTTCGGTGATGACAGAATGTGTCTTATCTCTGATGCTATGCGTGCTTGCGGTATGCCTGACGGCGAATACAGCCTTGGCGGCCAGAAGGTATTTATGAACAACGGCAAAGCAACACTTGAAGGCGGCACAATTGCAGGCAGTGCAACTGTACTGGCAGAATGTGTACGCCGTGCAGTAAGCTTTGGCATCAAACTTGAAAGCGCAATCAAAGCTGCTACAATCAACCCTGCAAAATCCGCAGGTCTCTTTGATGTAGTCGGCAGCCTTAAAGAAGGCAAACAGGCAGACGTTGTTGTGCTTGACAAAGATCTTCAGCCAAAACTTATCGTGCTTGCAGGCAAAGTACAGAACGTTTAATTTAAAAACAAAAGTTTCGCTTATACAAATCAATTTATCTGAAAGGAAATTTCACCATGAGAGTTATTGTTACAAAAGACTACGAAGATCTTGGCCGCGTTGCTGCAAACATCATTGCTGCTCAGGTTACACTTAAACCTGAAAGCGTACTTGGCCTTGCAACAGGTTCTTCCCCAATCAGCACATATAAAAACCTTATCAAAAAATACGAAAACGGCGATTTGGACTTCTCCCGCTGCTATGCTGCAAACCTTGATGAATACGTAGGTCTTACAAAAGACAACGACCAGAGCTATGCATACTTTATGTATGAAAACCTCTTCAAACATGTAAACATCAATATGGAAAACACAAACATTCCTGACGGCACAGAACCAGATGCTGAAAAAGAATGTGCAA
>JAGBFE010000021.1 GCA_018109965.1 Oscillospiraceae bacterium
AAGGAAACCAACAGGTGTAATGGATGCCCCCGATGATGCTGCACCGCCAAACAGGTCCTTCTGTGTTTTGTTGGCAAAATCTGTGCCGCCTGAAACAAAGCCAAAAGAAATTTTGGATACAGGCAGAATTGTTGTGCCGTCCTGTGTGTAGATAGGGCTTCCTATAACTGTGTTGGAGTCCACAAGGTCTCGCATTTTTTCAAGAGCAGAAGCCATAAGCTCCTGTACCGGTTTTTCTGCCATAATTTATTTCTCATTTAAAGGTTTGTTGTTCTGTTTATCAAGATTTTTATAAATTTTAAACAAATACCATCCTGCTGACAGTATTATACTTGGGCTTGCCACTATTTTACAATAAAAATAGGTGATGTGGAAATACATATCTGCAAAATCTGCTACAAATATCGGCTTTTTAATATTCAATCTGACATATTTTTGCAAAAATATACTAAAAGTATAAAAAGCCGAGGTTACATTGCCGTACAGCTTTTGTGTGTCATAAGCATTTTTGCCCGAGATTGGCACTGTAAAAGCTACATCCTTTATTGCAATGCCTTTAAGCAGTATTCTGCCCACACCTTTTACCGCTGACAAAACAGTTTTTACAAGTTCCATTCCCTTTGGCAGTTTTTCGCCAAGGGTAAAACTTTTTTTATTCTGATTTGGCTTATCTCCCTGTGGCTGTGCTGATTTTTCAGTTTTTTCTTTTTTAGGTTTATCTTTATCTTTTTTTCCAAAAGGCAAATTCAGCGGATAAACTTTAATTTTGAAAAGAAAAATTCTGACTTTGACTGCAACACCCGCATTTTCGGTGTATTCCACAAAAACAGCGCGTGGAACAATAATCACCCACAATACAAGTACAATCAGACAAAGCAGTATACAGCCGATAACTGCAAGAATTTTAAGCATCTTCGCTTTCCTCTAAATCAAGCTGATAGGCTTCACCCACAGGGGTGCTGCTTTTTATTTTAGGCAGCTGTTCCAGACCTTCAAGTGAAAAGCTGCGAAGGAACACAGCTGTTGTGCGGTAGCTGATTGGCTTGCCCGGAATATCAAGTCTGCCTGCTTCTTCAATAAGGTTGCGTGCCAGGAGTGTCTGCACACTGCTGGAGGAGTCCACCCCACGCACCTGCTCGATAAAGCTGCGGGAAACAGGCTGATTGTAAGCAATGATAGCCAAAGTTTCCATAGCCGCATTGGAAAGCGGTGAGTTTTTCTTCTGGCTTAATGCCTTGTACACAATATCGGCATATTCCTTGTCGGTTGTAAAGAAAACCTGTTCGGTGTTTTTTACAAATTTTATGCCGCTGCTTTTGTGATTGTATTTATCGCTGAGACTTTCGAGGATAAACTGCAGCTGTTTTACATCCAGCTCCAGCACCTCCATCAGTTTTTGTGTGCTTATACCGTCGCCGCTTGCAAAAATAATTGCTTCGGCCGCACACAGATTCTGTTCTATTGTCATATTGCGTTATCTCCTGTGTTGTTTTGAAAGCACCATATTTTCGTCCTCATCAATGGAAATGCGGTGCGCACGGATAAGTTCCAGTATTGCCATGAATGTTGCAATTGCATCACTTTTGCCCTTTGCTTTGTCAAAAGCTGACTGCAGGGAGGAAACACGTTTTTTCATAAGTGTTTTAAGTACTGTAAAAATTTTTGCCTGTACCGACACGATAGGTGCGGCAACGATAGGCTCAAATTTTTCCTGCTTTGGCGGTGCACGGCGGATGGATTTGTCATCCAGTATCTCATAAGCTTTTACAAGGTCGCTTGTAGGATGGATGATATCGTATGTCAGGTCCTCTTTTATTTCCTGGGCGGCGCGCACAAAAATGCTGTCACCGATAAACATTGCCCGCAGTTTTTCTGCTGCAAGCTTTGCCTGACTGTATTCAATAAGCTGTCCTTGAAGTTCAGCTTTCAGTTTTTCGCCTTCCTCATCCTTTGGCAGCAGATAAACCGATTTGAGATATACCAGCCTTGCAGCCATATCGATAAAATCGCTGGCAATGTCAAGGTCCTGTGCCTGTGCAATATTTATGATTTCCAGATACTGATTGATGATTGTGATAATCTCAATATCCAGAATACTCATTTTGTGCTTGCTGATGAGGGTGAGCAACAAATCAAGCGGACCTTCGAACTGGTCCAGTTTAAAATTCAACTGCATTAAATCACCTTTAAATTAAAAGAAAATAATTCTGCCGAATACATCCACAATTTTTGTCAGCTTGTCCAGAGCGTTGAAAACCAAACCTGAAAGAATTGACAAAGGACCGTTGAGAACGCCTGTGAACAAAACTAAAAGCAGGCCGATAAAAATGTATCTTTCGTATTCCATAATTTTGAAATACATTTTGTCGGACAGGAAATAGTTGAAGATGCGGGAGCCGTCAAACGGCGGTATCGGGATAAGGTTGAAGATTGCAAGGGAAATGTTGATAAAGCACATTGAACGGAAAACTGTGTACAGTGTGCTTATGATATAGTTCATGCCCATACCGTAACCTGCATAAAGCAGTATTTTTGCAACCACAAGGCTGATTGCCGCAACAATAAGGTTGGAAATCGGACCTGCTGCCGCAGAAATTGCCATACCTTTTTTTGTATCCTTAAAGTTGAGAGGGTTGATTGGCACAGGTTTTGCCCAGCCGATACCTGTAAGTATCATTGCCATTGAACCCACAGGGTCAAAATGTGCCATAGGGTTTAATGTAAGGCGGCCCTGATATCTTGCTGTGTGGTCGCCAAGTCTATCTGCAACATAAGCGTGTGCTGCTTCGTGAACAGGGATTGCCGTCAAAAGAACAATCGCGCGTACTAAAATTTCAAATAAATCCATATTTTTCTCCTGTGTTTTATAAGCCGAGACTTAATAATATATTATATTATTTTTTTACTGTTTTTGCAAGGGAGATATCATATGTTCCCTTTTATTAAGTATAATATAATATTATTGTGATAAAAAGTGAAAATAATTTAAAATAATGCTTGATATTCTTTTGGGTTTGTGCTAAACTATTTGAGCAACAAAAAAAGAAAATGCAATTTAGGTATTGCATTTAGATAAAATTTGTGTTAAAATGTCATAGTTGATTAAATTTTAGGAGGTGCAACAGAATGGCAAAATGTGATTGTTGTGGTAAAGGTGTTACATTTGGTATCAAAGTGTCTCACTCTCATAGACGCTCAAACAGAGCTTGGAAACCAAACGTTAAGAGAGTTAAAGCTATCGTAGACGGTTCTCCACGCTATATTCACGCTTGCACCAGATGTCTTCGCTCTGGTAAGGTAACAAGAGCTCTTTAATTTAAAGAAAAAAAAACAAAGCTGACCTTTTTGGTCAGCTAATTTTTTATCTGTTTGCGGTTTTATACAAAATATTTTAAACAAATGTATTTTATCCTGTAATTCAACCAATCAAAGGCGGTGTGCAGTATGTATAAAAAACAGAATATCTCCTTAAAGCACTATGCCCTGCTTTTGTGCGGTGCTGCAGTTTTGTCCTTTGGGCTGTACAATGTGCACAGCCAGAGCGGCATAACCGAAGGTGGCGTGCTTGGTATGACGCTGTTGCTGAACCACTGGTTTGATATCAGCCCAAGTGTGAGCGGCATTGTACTTGATCTGACCTGCTACTTTATCGGCTGGCGGCTTTTGGGCAACAGTTTTTTAAAAAATGCTGTTTTTGCAAGCTGTTGTTTTTCGCTGAGTTACAGGATGTGGGAGCACCTTGGATACATTATTCCAGACCTTTCACATCATCAGTTGATTGCCGCAATTATCGGCTCATTGTTTGTAGGCATCGGTGTGGGAATTGTGGTGCGTGGGGGCGGTGCAAGCGGCGGTGATGATGCTTTGGCGCTGGTTATATCCCATCTTGCAAAATGCCGTATATCAAAGGCATATCTTGTCACAGACCTGACTGTGCTGTGTCTGTCATTAAGCTATATCCCTTTGGGCAAAATTGTTTTTTCGCTGATAACGGTTACACTGTCATCCTTTATAATTGACAAAATACAGGATATATAAAATTGTGGATATTGAATGTTCCCCTGCATATATTTCTGCACAAACAACAGGCAGAATATAGTTTTTTGCCTCGCGGCCACTATACAAAACAAAAAGTCGGTTCAACTGAACCGACTTTTTATTTGGATATTCAATTAAAATTCGATTTTCTTTGCAATATATGCTTTAAGATCTTCGATTTTTACGCGTTCCTGTTCCATTGTGTCACGGTCACGAACTGTTACACAGCCGTCTTCAACAGATTCAAAGTCGTATGTGATACAGAGAGGTGTGCCGATTTCGTCCTGACGACGGTAACGTTTGCCGATGGAGCCTGCTTCATCGTAGTCAACCATAAAGTCTTTCTGAAGCTGCTGGTAAACAGCTGTTGCCTGTTCGCTGAGCTTTTTGGAAAGTGGGAGCACACAAGCTTTGTATGGAGCAAGTGCTGGGTGGAGACGAAGAACAACGCGTGTGTCGTTCTTTTCTGCGTCTACAACTTCTTCATCATAAGCTTCACAAAGGAATGCAAGAGCAACACGGTCAGCACCAAGGGATGGTTCAACAACGTGTGGGATGTAGTGTTCGTTTGTTTCAGGGTCAAAGTATTCGATTGGTTTTCCGCAGTGTTCGGAGTGCTGTGTAAGGTCAAATGCACCACGGTCAGCAATACCCCAAAGTTCGCCCCAGCCAAATGGGAACATAAATTCGATGTCTGTTGTAGCTGTGGAGTAGTGGGACAGTTCTTCCTGTGAGTGGTCACGGAGTTTGAGGTTTTCTTCTTTCATACCAAGGGAGAGCAGCCAGTTGTAGCAGTAGTTTCTCCAGTACTGGAACCATTCCATATTTGTGCCCGGTTTGATGAAGAATTCAAGTTCCATCTGTTCAAATTCTCTTGTACGGAATGTGAAGTTACCTGGTGTGATTTCGTTACGGAAGGATTTACCGATCTGTGCAACGCCAAATGGAAGTTTGCGTCTTGTTGTTCTCTGGATATTTGCAAAGTTTACAAAGATACCCTGTGCTGTTTCAGGACGGAGATAGATTTCGTTTTTAGCATCTTCTGTTACGCCCTGGAATGTTTTGAACATAAGGTTGAATTTGCGGATATCTGTAAAGTTTGTGCTGCCGCAGTCAGGGCATGTGATGCCTTTTTCTTCGATGAATGCTCTCATCTGTTCGTTGGACCAGCCTGCACATTCGTAGCCTGCATCTTCGATAAGTTTGTCAGCACGGTGACGTGTTTTGCAGTCTTTGCAGTCCATAAGCGGGTCAGAGAAGCCGCCAACGTGACCGGAAGCAACCCAAGTCTGTGGGTTCATAAGGATAGCAGCGTCAAGACCTACGTTGTATGGGCTTTCCTGGATGAATTTTTTTCTCCATGCTGCTTTAACGTTGTTTTTGAATTCAACGCCAAGTGGGCCGTAGTCCCAAGTGTTTGCAAGGCCGCCATAGATTTCGCTGCCTGCATATACATAGCCTCTGCCTTTGCAGAGAGCAATGATTTTTTCCATTGTTTTATCCTGATTTAACATAGTTTCCTCCATAAGTTATATGTTAATTTATATTTTAACTTATTCATATATAATAAACTTTTATTGGCTTTTAGTCAATAGACACACACCGATAAAACTTTTATTTATATAGATTTTTGCTATTATTCTGCCTTTATTGCTCTGTACAATTACACAGAAATATGGTATTATTTTATGGCTAACAGATTTTATCTTTAAACCAAATATAATATATAGTCTGTAGCTCAGTTGGCGCAGCCGCAGGGCTGCTGTAACAATAAACGCTCTGTCCTACTGAGCATCCAGTAAAATAAAATTTAATATGTGCGTCTGTAGCTCAGTTGGATAGAGCGTCAGACTCCGACTCTGAAGGCCGCTGGTTCGATTCCAGTCAGGCGCACCAAAATCGCAGCTCTTAAATTGCCGTTGCCGCAGTTTTATTTGCTGCGATTTTTCATAGGGGGATTATTTCCTCGCCGGAGACGGCACACCCCTTGTCACTCCGTGACATTCCCCTCACAGGGGGACCCTGCATGACGCATTTTTTCGCACATAATGCGAAAAAATTTGCTGTCACCCCCTTAGATGAAAACGGCATATACCTTTCGGTATGCCGTTTATGTCAAAACAGTGCAAATTCTTGTATCGCAGATCTTAAATTGCCGTTGCCGCAGTTTTATTTGCTGCGATTTTTATATTGAAAACCCAGCCATCGACCGATGGCTGGGTTTGTTTATAAATTATTTTTTACTGTTTTTGAATTTTTTGTTTGACTTTTCCGCAAATTGCTTTTTGCCTTTTGGCTTTTTATCAATTGCAAAATCTTCTTTTGTTGCCTTGCGGCTTTTTGTGGTTTTGAAAAATGCTTTTTCGTTTTTTGCCTGTTTGCCGTTACTGTTTTTCGCCGCTTTTTTATCTCCCGTTTTTTCGGTTTTCTTTTTGTCAGATTTTTCGGTTCTGAAAAGCTTTTCTGTTTCAGCCTTTGCAAACTTCTTTTTATCTGTTTTTGCTGTTTTGCTGCTTTTTGCTGCAGATTTTTCTTTATTGTTTTTTACAGGTTTGAGATTTTCCAATTCTTCGATTTCATAAGGGCTGATTTCTGCCTTTACGCTGCGCACAATATTGCCCATTTGCATCAGCTGACGGCGGTCGGTAATAAAGGTATAGCTTGCACCACCCTTGCCTGCACGGCCTGTGCGGCCTATGCGGTGGACATAATACTCGGTCTGTGTTGGGATATCGTAGTTAAAAACCGCATCAACATTGTTCACATCAATGCCTCTTGCCGCAACATCGGTTGCAACAAGCAGCTGCACTGCACCGCTGCGGAACTCTTTCATAACCCTGTCGCGTTCGCGCTGGCGCATATCCCCGTGGAGTCCGCGGGCAAAGATGCCCCGTTCTTCCAGTATCGGCACAAGATTGTCCACCATTTTTTTGGTATTGCAGAACACAATGCCAAGCTTTATATTTTCTTTTTTCATTATATATGCCAAAGCATCGGCCTTTGTGCCTTTTGGGCATTCCACCGCATACTGGTCGATAGTTTCCACAGTTACCTGTTTTTTGGCTACCTCGATAAGCTGTGGATTGTTCTGATAATTATTGACAATATCAAGAATTTCCTTTGGCATTGTAGCAGAAAACAGCACTGTCTGTCGTTCCTGCGGCACTGCTTTTAGTATAGTTTCGATATCCTCACGGAAACCCATATTGAGCATTTCGTCCGCTTCATCAAGGACAATCATCTTTAAATCCTGCAATTTGAGGGTTTTGCGGTTTATGTGGTCCATAACCCTTCCAGGAGTGCCCACAACAATCTGACAGCCCTGGCGCATAAGGGGTATCTGCTTTGAAAGCATCTGTCCGCCGTAAATTGCCACAGTTTTGATGTCGTGGGTGTATTTCATCAGTTTTCTGATTTCAGCACAGGCCTGGATTGCAAGCTCCCTTGTAGGCACAAGGACAAGGACCTGTGTGTATTTTTTTTTGAGTTCTTTGTCGATAATTTCCACCGCAGGCACACCGAATGCAATTGTTTTGCCGCTGCCTGTCTGGCTTTTGCCGATTACGTCTTTTCCGTCAAGAATAAGAGGAATTGACTTTTGCTGGATTTCTGTGAGTTTTTCAAAGCCCATATCATCAAGGGCACGTTTTATCTGCGGTTTTATTTCAAAATTTATTTCCATTAAGACCTCTGCTGTTTTTATATATCTTGTGTTTTAAGCGTTCAAATAACTTTTCAAGTATACAACAATAACAAACCATTGTAAACAATTTTTGTCTGTTTGCAGACTTAAAAATAAACAAATGCACAAAAAAGAGGCGGAGACCGCCTCTTTTTGTTTTTCAATTATTTTCTGCCAAGCATTTCAGCTGTAACAGAAGTGTTAGGGTTCTGTCTGTTTGTTGTTGTCATTTTCCAGCCGCAGCTGCACACGCCGTTTTTGTAGGAATGAGCTTCTGCTGCGCCTTTTTCACCGCAAACGTGGCAGTAATCCCAGTGTGCTGCTGCATCGTACTGTG
>JAGBFE010000192.1 GCA_018109965.1 Oscillospiraceae bacterium
AGTTCGGCATAGGTTGGGTTGTCAAGTTTGATATCTCTGATTTCGTATTCAACGCCTTTTTCATCCAGCCATTTTTTCGCCTTCTGGCAAGTTGAGCATTTTGGATAGCAGATAAATTGTACTTTCATAATATATTCCTTTTATATAATGTATATATTTTATTATTTATATATTAACATATCATCCTAGAATATTAAAGTGCATAAGTCACATTGTTATGATGTATATTCTGTCAGCTTTTATGCACACTATATGTCAGATGAGGTGATTTTATGGAGAAAAATTTATTGTATTTTATGCTGGGCAACATTGATATGGCAAAGGTGGCAACCAAGGAACTGATCGAAATTACGCCATATGATGATTTCCGCCGTGAACTGATGGACGATTTGTCGGAATATGAAAAATTTTACAATCGGGTTGAAGAGCTTAAACGAGAGGACGAAAAACTAAAGGGATTGTCTCCTCTTGCTGAAGGTTCAACAAAAATGTCCATTATGTTTAAAACTCTGACCGATAAAAGCAAAAAGAATATGAGCGAAATGCTCATCAAAGGGTTTGATATGGGACTTAAGGATATTGACGAAAACCTTTCCATTGCCATTGCCGCCCGTGAAAGACCGCAGGTGATTGACCTTGCCAGAGATTATCGCCAGCACCTTTTGGCAAACAAGGAAAAGTATGAGAAATATGTCAATGATGACAATAAATAGCTTTTCAACGCAAATATTATAAAACATCAACCGCAGTATTTATTCAGTTTTGTCAATTTTTGATGTCACAGTTCAATAAGTAAAAAAACAAAAGGCTTGTACCAAAGTACAAGCCTTTATTGTTTTGATTATTTTTCCATGGATGAATTAACTTCATCAACTTCTACTGACAAGTCAATTTAAACCGCCAAATAATGGTTCTTATTGCCGAAGGCAACAAGGTTCTGGTGGCTGAAATCTTAGATTTCAGATGATGCGAAGCATCAAGTTGCGAAGCAACCCAACAGGTTCTTATTTGTAAAGTTCAACAAGTCTTGTGAGGTAGTCGTATCTGTCGTTAGCAGCTTTTTCGTTAGCAGCAAAGAGTCTTTCAGCTTTTTCTGGGAAGGAAGCTTTAAGACGTGCATAACGAGCTTCGCTCATCAAGAATTCCTGATAGCCGCCCTGTGGAGCTTTGCTGTCGAGGCTGAATGGGTTTTTGCCTTCAGCTTTGAGTGCTGGGTTGTAACGGAACAAGTTCCAGTAACCTGTAGCAACTGCTTTCTAGATTTCGTTCTGGGAGTTTGTCATACCGCCTTTGATGGAGTGCATTTCACATGGTGCGTAACCGATGATGAGGGATGGACCATTGTAAGCTTCAGCTTCTGTAAGAGCTTTAACTGTCTGGTTCATGTCAGCACCCATACCGATCTGTGCAACGTATACGTAACCGTAGCTCATTGCGATAGAAGCAAGGTCTTTTTTGCCGATTTCTTTACCAGCTGCTGCAAACTGTGCAACCTGACCAAGTTTGGAAGCTTTAGAAGCCTGACCACCTGTGTTGGAGTAAACTTCTGTATCGAATACCATGATGTTTACATCTTCACCGGAAGCGATAACGTGGTCGAGACCACCGAAGCCGATGTCGTATGCCCAACCGTCGCCGCCGAATACCCAGATAGATTTCTTAGCAAGGAATTCTTTGTCTTTGAGAACATACTGTGCTTCTTCACAACCGCAAGCTTCGAGTTCAGCAACAAGTTTAGCTGTAGCTGCTTTGTTTGCTGTACCGTCTGTGTATGTTGCAAAGTATTCATCGATAGCTTCTTTGAGTGCGCCTTCAGCTTTTTCTGCGATAACTTCGAGTTTAGCTTTAAGTCTTTCTCTTACAGCTTTCTGACCGAGGAAGAGACCGAGACCAAATTCTGCGTTATCTTCGAAGAGGGAGTTACACCAAGCTGGACCATGACCGTCTTTGTTTGTTGTGTATGGTGTGGAAGGTGCGGAACCGCCCCAGATTGAGGAACAACCTGTTGCGTTTGCAACGTACATTCTGTCACCGAAGAGCTGTGTGATAAGTTTAGCATAAGCTGTTTCTACACAACCTGCGCAAGCGCCGGAGAATTCAAGCATTGGCTGGAGGAACTGGGAACCTTTAACGCTGTCAGCTTTGAATGGAAGTTCTTTTACAGAAACTTCTTTAACTGCATAGTCAAATACTTCCTGCTGTGGAAGCTGAGATTCCTGACCCTTCATAACGAGAGCTTTTTCTTTAGCTGGACATACGTTTACACAAACGCCGCAACCCATACAGTCAAGTGGGGAAACAGCCATTGTGAATACATATTCTTCACAGCCTTTACCAATCATTTTTGCAGCTTTTTTGAGCTGTGCTGGTGCAGCAGCAGCTTCTTCAGCTGTAAGTGCGAATGGTCTGATTGCAGCATGTGGACAAACGATTGAACACTGGTTACACTGGATACAGTTTGTTGGGATCCATTCTGGAACGTCAACTGCAACACCACGTTTTTCGTAAGCGGAAAGACCAAGTGGGAATGTACCGTCTTCAACACCTTTGAATGTGGAAACTGGGAGGCTTTCACCATTGTGGAGGTTTACAGGAACAACAACGTTTTCGTTGAAGTGTTTCTGGAGGTCGTTTGCATATACTGTTGCAGATTCTGCTGCTTCTGCATCAACTGCTGTAGCCCAGTCAGCTGGAACTTCGATTTTAACAAGTTTGTCTTTACCTGTATCGATCGCTGTGTAGTTCATCTTAACGATGTCTTCACCTTTTTTGCTGTAGGATTTGTAAGCAGCTTTTTTCATGTGTTCAACAGCTTCTTCTACTGGCAGGATGTTTGCAAGTGCAAAGAATGCGGACTGGAGAATTGTGTTTGTACGTTTGCCCATACCGATTTCTTTTGCAAGGTCGATAGCGTTGATTGTGTAAAGCTGGATGTTGTTTTCAGCGATGTAGCGTTTGCTTTCTGCAGGCATATGTTCGCTGAGTTCTTCAGGTGTCCACTGGCAGTTAACAAGGAAGATACCGCCTGGTTTAACGTCCTGAACCATCTTGAAGCCTTTGATGATGTAAGATGGGTTATGGCAAGCAACGAAGTCTGCTTTGTTGATGTAGTATGTGGATTTGATACGTGTATCGCCAAAGCGGAGGTGAGAAATTGTCAAGCCGTTTGTTTTCTTTGAGTCATATTCAAAGTAAGCCTGTACATATTTTTCTGTGTTGTCGCCGATGATTTTGATGGAGTTTTTGTTAGCACCAACTGTACCGTCGCCGCCGAGACCCCAGAATTTGCAGGAAACGATGGATTCGTTAGCTGTTGCTGGAACTTCTGCAGGAAGTGGGAGAGAGAGGTTTGTAACGTCGTCTTCGATACCTACTGTGAAGTTAGCTTTTGGAGCTTCAAGAGCAAGGTTGTTGTAAACTGCGAATACGCAAGCTGGTGTTGTGTCTTTGGAACCAAGACCGTAACGGCCGCCAACTACTTTTCTGCCTTCGAGAGCGCCTTCAACTGCAAGAGCTGTAACAACGTCGAGGTAGAGAGGTTCACCAAGGCTGCCTGGTTCTTTTGTTCTGTCAAGAACAGCGATTTTCTTAGCTGTAGCTGGGATAGCTTCAACCAATTTTTTAGCGCAGAATGGACGGTAAAGTCTTACTTTTACAAGACCAACTTTTTCGCCTGCTGCGAGCATGTAGTCGATAACTTCTTCGATTGTGTCACAAACAGAGCCCATAGCGATGATTACGCGTTCAGCATCTGGTGCACCGTAGTAGTTGAAGAGTTTGTAGTCTGTGCCGAGTTTAGCATTAACTTTGTCCATGTATTTTTCTACAACTGCTGGGAAAGCATCGTAGTATGGGTTACATGCTTCTCTTGCCTGGAAGAAGATGTCGCCGTTCTGAGCTGTACCACGGAGAACTGGGTGTTCTGGGTTAAGAGCTTTTCTTCTGAATTCTTCGATAGCTTCCCAGTTTACCATTTCAGCAAGGTCTTCGTTGTCCCAAGCTTCAATTTTCTGAATTTCGTGGGATGTACGGAAACCGTCAAAGAAGTTGAGAACTGGAACACGGCCTTCAAGTGTTGCCATATGAGCAACAGCACCAAGGTCCATAACTTCCTGCTGGTTTGTTTCAGCCATCATTGCATAACCTGTCTGGCGGCATGCGTAAACGTCAGAATGGTCGCCGAAGATGTTCAGAGCGTGAGCAGCAACTGTACGAGCAGAAACATGAATAACGTTTGGCAGGAGTTCGCCAGCGATTTTGTACATGTTTGGAATCATCAGGAGCAGACCCTGAGATGCTGTGTAAGTTGTTGTGAATGCAC
>JAGBFE010000193.1 GCA_018109965.1 Oscillospiraceae bacterium
ACAGCAAAAAATTTACACTTTATCTGACAGTTGATGAAACTATAAGCCGCATAAGCGAATATTTTGAAATATTCATGGAACGTATGTTGCTTTGCCGTCGCAGCGCAAAGTATTTTGGTGCCGAATTTGAAGTGAACATCAACGGTGTGGTGGTTATGTACCAGGTTAAAAACCGGGTCGTTTGTGCGGCCCGGGTTTGTTTTGTGCACAAATGTATGCCAAAAATAAATTGTTACAAAACTGTAATTTTTGCTAAATTGCCAAAAAAGTATATGATAAAGCTTTTTGGGAAGATAGTTAAAAAAATAACAATATTGCGGTAACAAGCGATTTTTAATACTGTTAGGTCGGTTTTTACAAAAGATTTGTGCGATAAAAATAAAACTAAATACAATTTAAATAAAGTAAATTGTATAAAATCTAAAATTAAATTGACCATAAAAAAGATTTGACTTAACTTTTTTCGTGTGATATTATATATCCTGCAATTATATGTTTGTTGCAAAAAAAAATATCTATTATTGACATTAACGGAGGAATACCACAATGAAAAAAATCATTGCATTGGCACTCACAGCAGCTATGGCTATCTCCATGGTTGCATGCTCTTCCGCTCCTGCATCTTCTGAAGAAACAACAGAAACAGCAGCTACATACAAAGTAGGTATGGGTGTTGTTGTTGGCGCTACAGAAGCAGCAGCAGACGCAGCAGAAGAAACAGACGGTCAGTCCCAGATCAACACAACAGTTGCTCTCGTAGTTTTCGACGCAGAAGACAAAGTTGTTTCCGCAGAAATCGACGTTGCACAGCAGACAACAAAATGGGACGCAACAGGTGCAGTAACAACATCTGCAGCTGACGAACTCAGAACAAAAACAGAAAAAGGCTTTGACTACAACATGGCTAAATTTGAACCAAACGCAGTTGGCGAATGGTTTGAACAGGTTGACGCATTCGAAGCTTGGATGGTTGGCAAAACATACGACGAAGTTGTTGGTATGGAATTTACAACAAACATCCATGACTACCCAGATACACCAGCTGACGAAGACCTCAAAGCTTCCTGCACAATTTCTATGACAGCATTCCTTGAAGCTATCAAAGAAGCACACGAAACAGCAGTTGAAGTAACAGGCCTTGCAACAGCAGGTCTCGGTTCTGATGTAACAGCAACAGTTGCTGCAGCAGAAGACGAAGAAACAGAAGGCCAGGCACAGGTTAACTCTTCTTGGGCAGCAGTTGCTCTTGATGAAGCAGGCAACATCGTTTGGGCAAAAATCGACACAGCTCAGCAGTCCACAAAATGGGATGTTACAGGTGCTGTAACAGCAAACGCTGACCTCAGAACAAAATACGAAAAAGGCTATGACTACAACATGGCTAAATTCGAACCAAATGCAGTTGGCGAATGGTTTGAACAGATTGACGCTCTCACAGCTTGGATGACAGGCAAAACAGTTGATGCAGTTGTAAACATGGAACTTGGTACAAACATCCACGATTACACAGACACACCAGCTGACGAAGACCTCAAAGCAGGTTGCACAATCTCTATGACAAGCTTCCTCAACGCTGTAAAACAGGCTGGCGAAAACCAGAAATAATTTGTATCTTTAAGATATAGTTATTACTGAATTAAGCAAATCAAAAGCAGGTATCGCACGATACCTGCTTTTTGTTTTACATATAATATATGAAACTCAATTTATAACTGTTGTTGCTTTGGCTGCACTGTACCAATATTTCAATAACGATTGAAACAGCTGCACAAAAAATGCGGAGAGACAAACTCTCCGCAAGGTTTTGCTTAATAACCCATAACGCCTTCAAGGCTTTCGTCCTGTACAATCCATTCGCTGTCAACATCAATAACACGGAAATCATCGTTTGTGTCACGGACAATAACAGTTTTGATGCCTGCATTGATAATCATACGTTTGCACATACTGCAGCTGTTTGCGTTTGCAACAAGCTCGCCTGTTTTTGCATCTCTGCCTGCAAGGTACAGAGTTGCGCCAATCATTTTGTCTCTTGGTGCCGAGATAATTGCGTTTACTTCGGCGTGCACGCTGCGGCAAAGCTCGTATCTTTCACCGCGAGGGATATTCAGCTTTTCTCTTATGCAGTAGCCAAGGTCGCAGCAGTTCTGTCTGCCTCTTGGCGCACCAACATAGCCTGTGGAGATGATTTCGTCATTTTTTACGATAATTGCACCGTAATTTCTGCGTGTACAGGTGCCGCGCTGCAAAACAGTTTCGGCAATATCAAGGTAATAATTTATTTTACTTCTTCTCATAATGTATACCTTCTGTAAAAATCAATATATTTTATTCTATTTTATATGAAAAATGTTAAATAATCAATGAAATTTGCGTAAAAGTATGATACAATTAGTAAACAGTTTGTAAATCTGACAAGGGAGGGCGAACTATGGCAGACTGCAATATGTGCAAAACACTTGCCCAGGCAGCGGTACAGGCGCGTGAAAACGCCTATGCGCCTTATTCAAAATTCAAGGTGGGTGCAGCAGTGCTCGGAACTGACGGCAATATCTACACAGGCTGCAACATCGAAAATGTATCCTACGGTCTCACAATGTGTGCCGAACGCACAGCCATATACAAAATGGTGTCACAGGGCTGTACAAAATTTACTGCCATTGCAATTGCGGCAGGGCAAAATCCAACCGACAGCGCACCCTGCGGTGCCTGCAGACAGGTTATGGGGGAATTTTGCCACGATGTAAACAAAACCCTTGTTATAATGTCATCTGCAACGGGAGAATATATCACCGAAACCCTTGCAGGTATATATCCTTATCCTTTTATCAACTTTAAATCTGAGGAATAGTATAAATGAGTAAAGAACTTACCAATGTTTCCTATATAAAAGACCTGTGTCAGCGCTACGGCTTCAGCCTGCAGAAAGGCTATGGCCAGAACTTTATTGTCAATGCAGGCATCTGCCCCAAAATTGCCGAACACGCCGAAGTGGACGAAAACTGCGGTGTTATTGAAATCGGCACCGGCATCGGCGTTCTCACAAAAGAACTTGCACTGAGGGCAAAAAAGGTTGTTGCAATCGAAATTGATACAAAGCTACTGCCACTGCTGGAAGAAACTTTAGCCGATTTTGACAACATCAAAATCATCAACAAGGACGTGCTGGAGGTTGACCTCAACGCCCTTATAAAAGAAGAATTTGGCGATATGCCGGTTATGGTGTGCGCAAACCTGCCTTACTACATTACCAGCCCGATTATTATGAAACTGCTGGAGGACCGCATCCCTGTTGAAAACATCACAGTTATGGTGCAGAAGGAAGCAGCACAGCGCATCTGTGCCAAAGAAAAAAGCCGCGATGCAGGTGCAATCAGCCTTGCGGTAAACTACTATGCACAGCCAACTGTGTGCTTCAACGTTTCACCGGGATCTTTCTTTCCGCCTCCAAAGGTGACAAGCAGCGTTATCCGTCTGGATATCTGCAAGGAACACAAGGTTAACCCAAAAGATGAAAAGAAAATGTTCCGCCTTATCCGTGCAGCATTCACACAGCGCCGCAAAACCTTTGTAAACAGCACAAGTGCAACACTTGGCATTGCAAAGGCGGATATCGAAGCAGCACTGTTGCAGATTGGCGAAAACCCGATGGTGCGCCCGGAACAGCTGTCCTTACAGCAGTTCAGTGACCTGTCCGATATTCTTATGGGATAAACTGTACAGCATCTTACGGCAACAATGCCCTGAAGATGTACAGCACTTTATTGACTTTTAAATTTATTCAAGGGCGGCTTTAAGTCGCCCCATTCATTTTGGTTAAATATGAGTATGCTGCCATACTTATGCTGATTTACGAATAGTTATATTTATAAAAATATTTACGAGAGGTATTGATTTATGAGCAAACAAACAGCAATTATGATTATGCTGCTTGTAACGGTTATATGGGGCGGGGGATTCCCTGCAACAAAGCTTGCGCTGGATTTTGGTGTCACTGTCGGTATCACCAATATGGTGCGCGGTGCTATTTTTACAGTTCTGGTATTTGCGGTGTTCCACAGGCAGATACTTACAATGAAAAAGAAGGATGTAAAAATCGGTCTGTTTGCAGGCACAGCCAATGTACTGGCGTTTTTGCTGCAGACTATCGGCACACAGTACACAACCCTGTCCAACAGTGCTTTTTTAACCACCACCAATGTTATTATGATTCCGTTTATGGTATGGGTGCTGATGAAAAAACGTCCAGTGGCAAAAAACTTTGTGGCAATGGGCATCTGTATGGTTGGCACAGCAGTGCTTGCAGGGGTGTTTAAAAACGGTCTTGTGTTCAATATAGGTGACTTGTACACATTGGGCTGTGCATTTTTTTATGGTCTTTCCATTGTGCTTGTGGCAATGCAGCCAAACGACAGTCATTTTTCAGTCAGCGCATTTATGATGGGACTCACACACTTCCTTGGCGGTCTGCTGTACTTTGTTGTGGCAGAGGGCGCACATATCCCACCGCTTGACTGGAAAATTGCAATTTTGCCTGTGTTGTATCTGGGGGTTTTTTCATCCTTTACCGCACAGACACTGCAGATTCTGTCCCAGCGCTATGTAAGCCCGAACACAGCCAGCCTTGTGTTTATGTTCGAAAGCGTTTTCGGCAGCATATTCTCAATACTGTTTGGCTTTGAAGAATTCACGGTGAACCTGCTTATCGGCGGCGGACTGATTATGCTCAGCCTTATGATAAGCGAGCTGAACCTTAAAAAGAAAAAAACAAAAGTCTGAACTGTTCAGAAAAATAAAAACAAAAAAATAACCGCCCGTCATATAACGCTGTGACGGGCGGTTGCTTTTGCTTATTTTGTTACAGGTGTGTGTTTAACTCTGTCTCTTTCTTCGGCACGTTTGCCGTCGTTGAAGCGGTCAACTGTACCAACAAGATAGCCTGTAATGCGGCGGATGCGTTCAAATTTTACGCCTTCGCCAACCATTTTTGTTTCAGGATTGTAGTTCATAGTGTGCCTCCTTTTGTTATTGTCGGTCCTGATTTGTATTGTCAGGAGCAACTGCATTGGCTGATGCCCACATCAGCCGGAAGATTTAAATATTGCGGGCCGATGTGGGCATCGACCCTTACAGAAATATATTTTAATTGCTAATTAAATTTTGTTAGGAATTCTGTCAGCTTCTTCAAGCTGGTTGCCGCACTGGCCAAGTGTTGCAGCATTCAGGTGTTTGTATAACCCGAGTCTCTGCAGTTTTTCAAGCGGAACACCTTCGCCGTCACGTCTGCCGCAGCGTGGGCAAACATCGCCGATAATGCCGTTGTAGCCGCAAACAGGGTCGCGGTCAACAGGATGGTTGATTGCGCCGTAACCGATGCCTGCTTCCTTCATGCATCTTACAACAGCTTCAAAAGCTTCAAGGTTCTGGCTTACATCGCCGTCAAGCTCAACATATGTGATGTGGCCTGCATTTGTAAGTGCGTGGTAAGGTGCTTCGATGTTGATTTTGTCATATGCGCTGATTTCGTATGCAACAGGCACGTGGAAGCTGTTTGTGTAGTATTCCTTGTCTGTTACGCCCTTGATTTCGCCAAAACGTTTTTTGTCGATACGAACAAAACGGCCGGACAAGCCTTCGGCAGGTGTTGCAAGGAGTGAGAAGTTGAGTTTGTATCTTTCGCTGTATTCGTCCAGAATTCTTCTCATAAAGCCGATAATTTCAAGGCCTTTTTTCTGTGCTTCTTCACTTTCGCCGTGGTGTTTGCCGTACAGTGCTGTCAGTGTTTCTGCAAGGCCGATAAAGCCAACGGAAAGTGTGCCGTGTTTGATTACTTCGCCTACTTCGTCGTCGATGCCCAGCTTGTCACTGTCAATCCACACGCCCTGACCCATAAGGAACGGGAAGTTTCTCACGCGTTTCTTTTTTTGAATTGCGAAACGGTCCATAAGCTGTTTTACACACAGGTCAAGATATTTTTTAAGGTTGCGGTAGAACAAATCTTCGTCACCTTTTGCTTCGATAGCAAGTCTTGGCAGGTTGATGGAGGTGAAGGACAGGTTGCCGCGGCCGTAAGTGATTTCGTTGTCAGGGTCGTATGTGTTTGCAACAACACGGGTACGGCAGCCCATATAGCCGATTTCTGTTCTCACATCGTTAGGGTTGTAGTATTTAAGGTTGTATGGAGCATCCTGGAATGAGAAGTTAGGGAACAGGCGTTTTGCGCTCACTTTGATAGCAAGCTGGAACAAATCGTAGTTTCTTTCGCCAGGGTTGTAGTTGATACCTTCTTTTACGCGGAAAATCTGAATAGGGAAGATTGGTGTTTCGCCGTGGCCAAGACCTGCGTCGGTTGCCAGCATAACGTTTTTCATAACCATTCTGCCTTCGTCAGATGTGTCCATACCGTAGTTGATGGATGAGAACGGTGTCTGTGCACCTGCACGGGAGTGCATTGTGTTCAGGTTGTGGATAAATGCTTCCATTGCCTGATATGTTGCTTTGTCGGTTTCTTCTTCTGTTCTTGTCAGAGCAAAATGCTGTGCCTTTTCGGCATTTGCAGGGTCTTTGACAAGTTTTTTCAACTCTTCCAGTTCAAGTGCAACATATGTTTCGTCAGGTGTGATTTTTGGCATTGCACCGCATTTTTCTGTGATTGCAGCGCTGATTTCTTTCAGCTGGTCATAGCTTACGCTTTCGCCGTAAACATCAAGCACCTTTGCAATGTTTTTGAGATACAGTTTGCGGTATGTTTTTCTTACGCCGTCTGCAAGGCCGTAGTCAAAGTTAACAATGCTCTGACCGCCGTGCTGGTCGTTCTGGTTGGACTGAATTGCGATACATGCAAGAGCGGAGTAGCTC
>JAGBFE010000022.1 GCA_018109965.1 Oscillospiraceae bacterium
TCTACAGCGTAGTTTTCTGTTTCGGACTCAGACAGATATTCGCTCATTTGCGGCATATTGGTGTCACATAAAGCCAAATCATATTTTGGTTTTTCTTCTTTGCTGCAGCCTGAAAATATAAAAACAGCAGCAAATAAAAGAACAATCAGTTTTTTCATAATTCTCCTTGAGCTTCCAGGCTCTGCAGATATTTGCTTGGCGGAACCTTTTTGATTTTCTTGAATACTCTGGAAAAATAGAACTGGTCAAAGAAGCCTACCGAAACAGCAATTTCGGATATGGAAAGATTTGTGTTTCTGATAAGATTGCAGGCTTCATTGATACGGTATTCAGTAAGATAATCAATAGGGGATTGATTAAGGTTTGATATAAATACTCTGTACAGATGACTGCGGCTTATACCAACTGCACCGGCAATGTCATCAACACTGATATCAGAAGAATAGTTGAACTGAATGTATTTGATTGCATCAATCACATAGTTTGACTGTGCAGCTGCCTGAGGCTGTGAATTATCAGCATTTTCTTCAACAAGACGGGATAAAAACAGATAAAGATATCCTATCATGGCAGTGGTGTGTTTTATAGTATTGCCGCTGTTTGAGTAAATCTGATACAGATAATCCTTGTACTCTTCAAATTCGTGAGGGGTATATACAGGATTTGTGTCATTGAATGGAAGATGGGAAACCAGTTTTTGAGCATATGTTCCGTTAAAGCCTACCCAATAATACTCCCAAGGGTCAGACGGGTCAGCAACATAATAAACCACCTGGGATGGTTTTATCAAAAACAAATCGCCTGCTTTAAGCTGAAAAGTTTTGCCGCCACAGATATAACTGCCCTTGCCGGATATTACAAAATGGATGAGATAATGGTCACGGATACCTGGACCCCAGGAATGGTTTGGGCTGCAGCTTTGCAGTCCGCAGTTGAATATGGCAAGGCTGGCATTGTCAAGCAATTTCTGTTTGTACGACTGTCTGTACGGGTTAGTCATATGTTTTTCACCTCTGATATAATTGGAAAATAAGTTTGAACAGTTAAATTTGGACACAATTTTACATAATATACTAAAATATATAATAAATTAAATGATTGCAAAAATCAACAAAAATCCATAAATTTTATGTAAAAAATATTTTGTATTGCAAATATGTGTGGTACAATATAAAAAGTATCAATATTTAATGAAAGGTTTTTAGTAATATGAACGCAACATTGCTTAAAGAAAAGCTTTTGAATAACGGATATACTGAACAGTTCAAGCTGATGTACGGAACAGACGAAACTGTACTTAATATGCAGAAAGAGAGATATCTGAAAGCCATAGAAGAATTTGAAAAACTTTATGGCCAAAACAGAGAAATTGCAATATACTCTGCATCAGGCCGTACCGAAATCTGCGGCAATCACACCGACCACAACTGCGGGCTGATTGTTGCGGCGGCAATCACACAGGATACATTGTGTATTGCATCAAAAAAAGAAGAAAAATATGTTCATATCGCATCTGAAGGATATGGCGAAATGCCACCTGTAAATCTCGAAAAGCTGCGTCCTACTATTGAAGATGAAGGAACAACAAAAGGTCTTGTGAAAGGCATATGTGCAGAGATGATAAAAAGAGGCGGCAACTGTGGTGGGCTTGACCTTTATGTGACAAGTGATGTGCTCAAAGGCTCCGGTCTTTCATCATCCGCAGCATTTGAAGTTGCTGTTGCAACAGCTGTAAACCACGAATACTGTGACTGCAGATTTTCACAGGTTGAACTTGCACAGATAGGCCAGAAGGCCGAAAACGAATATTTCGGCAAGCCTTGCGGTGTTATGGACCAGACAGTTTCTGCAGTTGGCGGCGGTATCTGTCTTGATCTGGAAGATCTTGCAAATCCAAAGGTAACACAGCTTCACCTTGACCTGGACAAATTTGGGCTTGCATTATGCACAGTTGACTGTGGGGCAAGTCACGATGACCTGACCGAAGAATATGCAAGTATGCCAAAGGAAATGAAAGAGATTGCATCTTTCTTTATGGCAGACAGCCTGCGCAGACTTGATATGGATACAATCATCAATCACGCATCTTTCCTCCGACAGCAGGTGGGGGACAGAGCAGTTTTGCGTGCAATGCATTTCTTTATGGAATGTAAACGCGTTGAAGATTTGTGCGGCTACATTGAAAACGGCAACAAGGAAATGTTTGTAAAAACAATTATTTCAAGCGGACATTCTTCCTATGAATATCTGCAGAATGCATATGTGCCGGCACAGCCAAAAACACAGGCAATGGCAGTTGCACTTTCTGTTGCACAAAGCTTCCTTGACAGCAAGGGCGGTGCATGGAGGCTGCAGGGCGGCGGTTTTGCAGGTGCAATACAGTGTTTTGTACCAAAACAAAATCTTGATGCCTTTGTAAAATATATGGAAACCGTATTTGGCGAAGGCTGCTGCCAGATGCTCAATATCCGTCATTGCGGAGCAATCAGAGTAACAGATTAAAAGGAAGGGAAAACTATGAACGAATATTTATCACAGGTAAATGCTCCGTCATTTTACCTTATTGTTGCAGCAGTATTGCTGTTTATTACAGTGATGTGCCTGTACATTTTAATAAAATGCTACCGAGCAGGATTGAAAATCGGTATGGACAAAGCCGTACTCAAAAAAACAATCACATCCAGTGCAACCTTTACACTTTTGCCATCCATCAGTATTCTGCTTGGTGTTGTGGCACTCAGCGGCACACTTGGGGTTCCGCTTTCATGGCTGCGTCTTTCAGTTATCGGTTCTTTGCAGTACGAACTCAATGTTGCCGAAATTGCAGCACAAAGCATTGGTCTGTCGGGTTTGAGACTTGAAGAAATGAGTCTTCAGGCATTTATCACCATTGCACTTGTTATGACAGTGGGCATTCTCGGCGGTCTGTTCTTTACTATATTTTTCCTCAAAAAATACCTTGCCAAACTTAAAAGCAATCCTAAAAAGGAAACTAATGGCGAAAGCAAACCGGGCTTTGGTGCTCATGCAACCACAGCAATGTTTATCGGTCTTTGCGGTGCATATATCGGCGCATACATCGGCAAGGCAATTCCAAGAGAAGGCAGTGACATAATGCCTTTGCTTGTTGCTCTTGTAGCTGCAGCTGCAATGGCTGTATTTGAATTTTTAATTCAGAAAAAAGGCAAAGCAGGCCTTGAAAACTTCAGCCTTGCTGCAAGTATGCTTATTGCAATGGCAGCAGCAGTAGGATTTGGCTATATTCTTTAAGGAGGTGCAGTAATTATGACAGAAAAAGAAAAATACATACAGGATTTCAATAACGGTCTGCATCGTCTTGGCAGAACACTTATGCTGGCAACAATAGCTTTGCTTATTGCGGTACCATTTGTTTTTGGTGCACTTTATGGTATTTCACCCGAACTTGACGGTTTTCTGGCAGGTTACGCCAAAGTTGCTGTAATTTATCTGCCTGTTTCATTTGTGGAATTTCTTGTTTATGCACCAATGCTTGGTGTAGGTGCAAGCTATATTTCTTTTATCACAGGCAATGTTACAAATATGAAAATTCCTTGTGTTATGAATGCACAGGATATCGCCGGAACAAAGCACGGCACAGCCGAAAACGAAATTGTTGCCACAATCAGTTCGGCAACAAGTGCAATTGTAACAACACTTGTTATTGTTGCAGGGGTGCTGCTTATGGTTCCGCTTCAGCCGGTACTGCAGAGCGAAGTGCTTTTGCCTGCATTCAATAACGTGGTACCTGCACTTTTTGGTGCACTTGGTCTCAAATATTTTGCAAAAGCACCACAGGTTGCTGTTGTTCCTGTTTTGCTTATGTCTTTGCTTTGTATCTTTGTACCGTCAATGATTAACCAGACAAGTATACTTATGATTCCTTGCGGTGCAATGGCTTTGGCAATAGGATTTGTGCTTTTCAAAAAAGGAAAACTGTAATACAAAAGGAGAAAAGTTATGTTGTGGTTTTTGATTGCAGCAATTGTTGTTCTGATTGCTGTTGTGCTGATAAAAACAGTTTCTGTAAAACCGACAGAAGCTATGAATGCAACAGTAGAAATAGACAACAACAGTGACAGAGCAAAACAGTATGGCGAAAATCTGTCACGTCTTGTAAAAAAAGAAACAATTTCATACAGAGGACAGACAGATAAAACAAAGTTTTATGAATTTCATAAAGAACTTGAAGCTGTTTATCCAAATGTCCATTCAGAATGCGAAAAAATTGAACTTAATGGCAGCCTGCTTTTCAAGTGGAAAGGCAAAGGCAACAGCGAACCTGTGCTTTTTATGAGCCATCACGATGTTGTTGAAGCAACAGGCAAATGGGAACACGAACCGTTTTCCGGTGATATTGACGAAAACGGAAAGGTATGGGGCAGAGGCACTGTAGATACAAAAGCAAGTTTAAGCTGTATGCTGCAGGCAGTTGAAGAACTTATTGCCGAAGGCTTTGAGCCTGAATGTGATGTGTATATTGCATCCAGCTGCACAGAGGAATGGAGTGGCGAAGGTGCCCCTTCAACTGTGGAATATCTTAAAAACAATGGCGTAAAACTGGCCTATCTTATGGACGAAGGCGGTATGATTCTGGAAGAACCTGTAGGCGGTGTAAAAGGCATTTACGGCATGGTGGGCGTTGTGGAAAAAGGCTACGGTGACGTTAAATTTGTTGCAAAAAGCAATGGCGGCCACGCATCAGCTCCAACAAAAAACACTCCGCTTGTGCGTTTGGGCAAATTTATGGTTGATGTGGAAAAGAACTATCCTTTCCGTGCCGAAATGAGCCCTACCGTAAAAGAAATGTTCAGAAGAATGGCACCGAATATGTCATTTGCAATGAAAATGATTTTT
Source organism: Oscillospiraceae bacterium (assembly GCA_018109965.1). The sequence continues at coordinate 4,876 of JAGBFE010000022.1, forward strand.
TCAAACCTCTGGCTGTTTGAAAAACTGCTTATTAAACTGCTTCCGTCAATCAGTCCTGCTGCGGCAGCAATGACAAGAACAACCCTTGCATTTACTACTGCAAAAGGTTCAAACGGTTATAACGTCCTTCCGCAGGAAGCATATGTAACAGGCAATATGCGTTTTATTCCTCATCAGGATGCGGATGAAAGCATAAAAATCATTTCTGATTTTGCTAAAAAATATGACATCGAAAGCGAAGTTATATACTACGACAAATCCTGCCCTGTGGTGGACTACAACAGCGCACCATTCCACCTTATTGAAAAAGTTTCAGCAAAAATTTATCCGGGCGTTCAGGTATGTCCATACACAATGACAGGCGGTACCGATGCAAAATTCTATCGCGACATAACAGACAATGCATTGAGGTTTGCACCATTGTACATAGACAAGCAGCAGTATGGCAGCATCCACGCACTTAACGAAAATATTTACTGTGGTGCGCTCACTCCTGCAGTTGATTTCTATAAAGAAATGATTAAAAACAGTTAAACAATTTAAAATATCAATAAAAAAACTGTACTTATCCAACGATAAGTACAGTTTTTTTGTTTATAAGGATATCTATACGTTAAGACGGTTAAAATCACAATTGATAAATATATAAATGCATTTTTTAAGTTAAAACAAATTCAATATGTAATTCTATGAAAATATATTATTTATGAAAATATGGAGGATAAGATGAAAAATACAAATTATGGTTATATTCGCGTTTCTTCGAAAGATCAGAATGAACTCAGGCAAATTATTGCTATGGATGAGTGGGGAGTAGAAAATGAAAATATTTTTATTGACCATCAAAGCGGTAAAAATTTCAACAGACCTCAATATCAAAAAATGTTAAAAAAGGTTAAAA
>JAGBFE010000194.1 GCA_018109965.1 Oscillospiraceae bacterium
CAGAGCAAGGTTGAAAATTTTCATATTGTCGGTGTTGATGCCCTGTGCGCGTGCCATTTTGCGGTTGTCACCTGTTGCACGGATTGCACAGCCCAGCTCGGTACCGAAAAACCAGTACAGCAAAGCCACAATGGCAGCATTTATAATGATGCCGCAAACCATAACGCCGATGTTGCCTTTGAGACCGATAGCTTCCACCATTGTGAAAACTGTTTTTTCACGCAGGAGAGTTATGTTTGCCTTGCCCATTATTCTGATATTGATGGAATAAAGGGCAATCATTGTGAGGATACCTGCCAGCAGGCTTGGTATTTTGAGTTTTGTGTTGAGCAGACCTGTAACGATACCTGCCACCATACCGCCCACAACAGCCACTGCTGTTGCAACAATCGGGTTTACACCGCTTGTGATAAGTTTTGCAGCAATTGCAGCACCCATAACAATACTGCCTTCTGCAGACATATCCGGCATATCAAGAATACGGTATGTCAAAAACACACCCATTGTCATAATAGCCCACAGCAGCCCAAGGCTTACTGCACCAATCATAATGTTAATCATCTGTAAAAATTCCTTTTGCTTTTATTTTCCTTATGTAAAGGCATAAGGTGTGGGCACAAAACTGTCCACACCTTCAGACCTTTATTTATGCTTTGTTATTTAATAAACATATTATATATAATACCCTTGTTGTGAAATATAATCAAGTATTACTGTGTATATTTGTTAAATTCCCCAAAATTTACTGTACATATTCAAGATATTTTTCAGGAATTTCAACGCCAAGTGCGCTAACCATATCAGCATTGAAGTAGTAGTCGTATTTTACAAGGCTTTCAACAGGCATTGTTGCTGTGTCAGCGCCTTCAAGTACTCTCACTGCCATTTCACCTGTCTGGTAGCCAAGGTTGTAGTAGTTGAGACCGAGTGTCATAAGACCGCCGTCAGCCACCATATCGATAGCACCTGCAACAACAGGAGTTTTGCTTTGTTCAACCACGCCTGCAACAACTGCCATTGCGGATGCATAAGCATTGTCTGTAGGGATGTAGATTGCATCACATTTTGTAACGATTGACTGTGTAACCTGCTGAACATCGTTGGAGTTTGTAACTGTACCTTCAACCCATTTGAGACCTGCAGATTCAATGTAAGCTTTTGCCTGATTTGCCTGAAGGATTGAGTTGTCTTCGCTTGAGCAGTAAACGATGCCGATTGTTTCTGTTTCAGGGTAAATTTCTGTGATAAGGTCAATCTGTGCTTCGATTGGGTTCATATCGTTTGTACCTGTGATGTTTGCGCCAGGTGCTTCGTTGGAAGCTACAAGACCTGCATCGAGAGGGTCGGTAACTGCTGTGAACAGAACAGGGATTTCGTCTGTTTTGGAAGCGATGGACTGTGCTGCACCTGTTGCGATTGCAAGCACAAGGTCGCTTTCGTTATTTACAAAACGTTCGCTCATTGTGGAAAGGTTGGACTGGTCGCCCTGAGCATTCTGATAGTCGATTTCAATATTTTCGCCGTCAACATAACCGTTGTCTGCCAGTGCCTTGACAAAGCCTTCACGGGCAGAGTCGAGAGAACCGTGTTCCAGCTGCTGAAGAATGCCGATTTTGATTGTCTGTGCGGTTTCGCCTTCAGTTGTTTCGGATGATGCAGGTGCAGATGAACATGCAACCATGGATGCGGACAATGCGATTGTGAGTAATAAAGCCATCAGTTTTTTCATAGTGTTTTTCCTCTTTTTCTTTTTTGATTTTGTTTTTCAGAGGATAAAAAAATTCTCGTCCTCTGACAATTAAATCAGAGGACGAGATATATAATATACATTCCCGTGTTACCACCTCAGTTTATCAGTCCCTCACAGGGCTGACCTCAACAGGTATCCAACAATACCCTACGCTTTAACGGGCGTACCCGGAGCCGACTACACAACAGATGTTTTTCATCGGTCAGCTAAAGGATGAATTCAAAAGCTATTTACGTATCGCTCTCTCAGCAGGTGTTGGGCCTAAGCGACTCTCTTGCCGTTTTTTTACTTTTTACTGGTTCCTTATCGTTGCCTTTTATGGTTGGTATTATAACCCCGTTTTTTCTGCCTGTCAATAATTTGTCAAATCTTTGTAATCACCTATAAAAACCGCCCCTTTTTTGACAACTTTTTGTCATTTTGCACAAAAACGATTGCATAAAACCTGTTTTAAAACATTATTGCGCATTGTCATAACATCTATATTTCAGCTGCAGTACAAACACAAATTTCGGTCTTTTTGTGTATTGAAATGTGGGCAGAATAATAGTAATATATCTTATTGAAAATACTATTCTGACAGATACAGGAGTTTTGATTTGGAAAATTTTCTTTTCAGTATAAATGCTGTTGCACCTACATTTATAATCGCTTTCACAGGTTTTATGCTTAAACAGCGCGGTTTTCTGACCGAGCCATTTTTGAAAAATCTTGACAAATACTGTTTTACCATTGCTTTTCCTGCTTTGATGATAAGAGACATCGGCGATGCTGATATAAGCACAATGTGGTCAGCAGAATATGTGCTAATCTGCTTTATTGCCACTACCTTTCTGTTTTTCGGCTATTATCTGATATTTTATCCGTTTTTCAAAGACAAATGGTTTGTAAGCAGTTTTGTGCAGTGCTGTGCCCGCGGTTCCGTTGCGGTTTTTGGGGCAAGCATTGCAATAAATATATACGGCAACGCAGGGGTAACACCTTTGATGATGGCAATTGTAGTGCCGCTTTACAATATTTACACCGTTATCCTTTTCAACCTGAAATCCGATAACGGAGGAAAAATATTTTCGGCCCAAAACCTTAAAAAAATGGGCAAAGGTATCATCACCAACCCTCTTATAATAGGTATTATCATCGGTGCAATTGTGTCGTTCGGCGACTTTACAATCCCGACAGTAGTTTACAAGCCGCTGTCCTCCATCGCCTCCACAGGCACACCTATGGCCCTTTTAAGCCTTGGTGCAGGGCTGCAGCTTGACAAAATCAAAGGCAATATCAAGGTTATACTCGCCTCCAACTTTTTCAAGCTTGTGGGCAACTTTGCCCTCATACTGCCCTTTGCAATAATGCTTGGTCTGCGTGACGGGCATCTGGTTGCACTGCTTATAATGGCAGCATCACCTTGTACTGTAACTGCCTACATTATGGCCAATGCAATGGGTGGTGACGGTGAATTCAGCTGTGGCTCGGTAATGATGAGCACACTGCTTTCCACCGTGACAATAACCTTCTGGCTGACTGTGCTTAAAAGCTTTGCACTGATTTAGGTCAGCCTGCAGCACAATATTGCAGTATTTTCCGGATATAATTCAAAGGCAGATGAATTCATCTGTCTTTTATTTTGCATATTTAATGCAGATATTATTTCACAAAAAAAGAGAAGCTCGGCTGAGCTTCTCTTTTTATTATTTATACCAATATTTGTATTAGTATCTGTTTGGTCTCTGTACATAAGATGTATGGAGAATTTCGTGAGCTTTGTGGCTGCCTGGTTCACCAAGATATTCTTCGTAAAGTTTCTTGATGTCTGGGTTTTCATGGCTCTTTCTGATAACATCTTTAGCATCATCTCTGTAGAGAGCTGCTGCACGTTTTTCAACGATGTCAACAAAGTTTCTAACTGTTGCAGGCTGGATTGGCTGACCGCCGCCGTTGATACAGCCGCCTGGGCAACCCATGATTTCGATGAAGTGAATTTCTTCGCCAGCTTTAACTGCTTCGAGAACTGCTTTAGCATTTTTAAGACCGGAAGCAACTGCAACTTTGAGTTCAAGATCGCCAAGTTTGTATGTTGCTTTCTTAACGCCTTCAAGACCACGAACATCTTCAAAGTCAACTTTTTCGAGTTCTGTGCCTGTTACCCATTCAGCAGCTGTACGGAGAGCAGCTTCCATAACACCGCCTGTTGTACCAAAGATTGTTGCAGCACCTGTGGAAAGACCGAGAGGAGCGTCAAATTCTTCGTCTGGGAGGTGTGGGAAGTAGATGTTAGCACGGTCGATCATACGAGCAAGTTCTCTTGTTGTGAGAGCTACGTCAACGTCGTGGATGCCTTCGCCGGCAGCACACATATCGTCACGGCCAACTTCAAATTTCTTAGCTGTACATGGCATGATACCTACAACAAAGATGTTCTTTGGATCGATGCCCATTTTTTCAGCATAGTATGTTTTTGTGATAGCACCAAACATCTGCTGTGGAGATTTACAGCTGGAGATGTTAGGGATAAATTCTGGGTAGAATGTTTCACAGTATTTTACCCAACCTGGTGAACAGGATGTGATAAGTGGCAGTGGGCCGCCTTCTTTAACTCTGTGAACAAATTCTGTTGCTTCTTCCATGATTGTAAGGTCAGCTGCAAAGTCTGTGTCAAATACTTTGTCAAAGCCGAGTCTTCTGAGAGCTGCAACCATTTTGCCTTCAACGTTTGTGCCGAGAGGCATGTTGAATGCTTCACCCAGTGTTACGCGGATAGAAGGAGCTGTCTGTGCGATAACGATTTTGTTTGGATCGTTGAGTGCACGCCAAACTTCTTTGGACTGATCTTTTTCGTAGATAGCTGCTGTTGGACAAACTGTGATACACTGACCGCAGGATACACAGCTGGATTCGCCAAGTGTCTGTTCAAATGCACAGCCGATGTGTGTTTCGAAACCACGTTCGTTTGGACCGATGCAGGAGATGCCCTGAACTTTTTCACAAACTGCTACGCAGCGACGGCAGAGAACACATTTGTTGTCGTCACGGAGCATATGTACTGCTGTGTCGTCAACTTTCCAGTCTATGATTTCGCCTTCATAGTAATCTTCATCGTAGATTCTGAAGTCTTTACACATTTTCTGGAGTTCACAGTTGCCGGAACGGATACATGAAAGACATTTTTTCTTATGTGTAGAAAGGATGAGCTCAAGGTTCATTCTTCTTGCTTCGTAAACACGTTTTGAATGTGTGAAAACTTCCATACCTTCATAAACTGGTGTTACGCAAGCTGCAGGAAGGTTTTTCTGGCCTTTAACTTCAACTACACAGATACGGCAAGCGCCGATTTCGTTTACTTCTTTGAGGTAGCACAATGTAGGAATTTCGATATTGAGCTGTCTTGCTGCTTCGAGCACTGATGTACCAGCTTCTACCTGCACAGGCATACCGTTGATTTTAATATTAACTAAACTCATACTTTAGTACTCCTCCTTATTCCTTAACAATTGCACCAAACTTACAGCCGGACAAGCAAGCACCACATTTGATACATTTGTTTGTATCGATAACGTGAGCTTCTTTAACGTTGCCGCTGATTGCACCAACAGGACATACACGTTTACAGAGTGTACAGCCTTTACATTTGTCAGCGATGATTTTGTACTGCAAGAGGTCTTTACATACGCCTGCAGGACATTTTTTGTCAACTACGTGAGCAACATATTCGTCACGGAAGTATTTAAGTGTGGAAAGAACAGGGTTTGGAGCACACTGACCGAGACCGCACTGGCTGTCTTCTTTGATGAAGTAGCAGAGTTTTTCGATTTTGTCGAGGTCTTCGAGTGTACCGTTGCCGCTTGTGATTTTTTCCAGCATTTCGAGAAGACGTTTTGTACCAACACGGCAAGGTGTACATTTACCGCAGGATTCTTCAACTGTGAATTCAAGGAAGAATTTTGCGATGTCAACCATACATGTTGTTTCGTCCATAACGATAAGACCGCCGGAACCCATCATGGATCCGATAGCAACGAGGTTATCGTAGTCGATTGGTGTGTCGATAAGGGAAGCTGGGATACAGCCGCCGGAAGGACCACCTGTCTGAGCAGCTTTGAATGTACCGCCGTTAGGGATACCGCCGCCGATTTCTTCAACAACTGTTCTGAGTGTTGTACCCATTGGAACTTCAACAAGACCTGTGTTGTTGATTTTGCCGCCGAGAGCAAATACTTTTGTACCTTTGGATTTTTCTGTACCGATTGTGTTGAGGAATTCAGGACCGTTAAGAATAATCTGTGGGATATTTGCGTATGTTTCTACGTTGTTGAGAAGTGTTGGTTTACCGAAGATACCTTTCTGTGCTGGGAATGGTGGACGTGGTTTTGGTTCACCGCGGTTGCCTTCGATAGAGTTGATAAGAGCTGTTTCTTCACCACAAACGAATGCGCCTGCACCAAGTTTGATTTCGAGGTCGAATTCGAAGTCTGTGCCAAAGATGTTTTTGCCAAGGAGGCCGTATTCTTTAGCCTGGTCGATAGCGTGCTGAAGTCTTTCAACAGCGATTGGATATTCTGCACGGATGTATACGAAACCTTTTGTAGCACCGATTGCATAAGCAGCGATAGCCATAGCTTCGATAACTGCGTGTGGGTCACCTTCGAGGATTGAACGGTCCATGAAAGCACCTGGGTCACCTTCGTCAGCGTTACATGCAACGTATTTCTGGTCTGCATGGTTCATTGCTGCAAGGGACCATTTTCTGCCTGTTGGGAAGCCGCCGCCGCCACGACCACGGAGACCGGAGTCGAGAACGCATTTGATAACTTCGTCAGGTGTCATTTCTGTAAGAGCTTTACCGAGAGCTGCATAACCGTCGTATGCGATGTATTCTTCGATATTGTCAGGGTCGATTCTACCACAGTTTCTCAAAGCGATACGCTGCTGTTTTTTGTAGAAGCGTGTATCGTTAAGGCTTGTGATTGTTTCGCCCTGAACTGTTTCATCGTAGATAAGGCGTGTAACAGGACGGCCTTTTACGAGATGTTCTTCAACGATTTCTTTAACGTCTTTTTCTTCAACCATTGAGTAGAAGATACCTTCTGGATATACTACAACGATTGGACCGAGAGCACAAAGACCGAAACAGCCTGTCTGGATAACTTTAACTTCTTCGCTGAGACCTGCTGCTGCAACTTCTTTGTTGAATGCTTCGATGATTTTTTTAGAGCCTGAGGAGGTACAGCCTGTACCGCCACAAACCATAATGTGACTTCTGAACATTAGTGTTACCTCCGTTTA
>JAGBFE010000195.1 GCA_018109965.1 Oscillospiraceae bacterium
CCTGGAAGCTCATCCAGGCCTTGCCGATATCGCCGCCTGCTGCAACAAGTTTTGCTGCAGAGTGGATAACTGCATAGTAAGCAGAGTAGTATGGGCTCTGTACTGCAAGGTATGGGTCAAAGCCGTGTGTAAGGATGGAAGCTGTGTTAACTTCGCCTTTAGGGCTGTTGATAAGTGCCGCCATGCCCTGTGCAGGTGTAAGCTGTCTTGCACCGCCAAATGGCATAAGCACTGTGCCGCCGCCAACTGTTGCGTCAAAGCGTTCAACAAGACCGCGCTGGGAACAAACATTAAGGTCAGAAACCATTTTTTCCCATTTTTCGTATACATCTTCTGTTACAGGTTCTTCAACAAGGCCCTGTTTTGTGATTGTTGCCTGTGCATATTTTGTTGCACCTGCGCTGTTGAGGAAGTTGCGGTCAAGGTCAACAATCATTTCGCCTTCGCTGAGCATCTGCAGACGGTTTGTGTCTGTAACTTCTGCAACGATAACTGCAGAGAGGTTTTCTTTGGAAGCTGCCTTGATAAATTTGTTTGCATCTTTTGCTGCCACTACGCAGGCCATACGTTCCTGGCTTTCGCTGATTGCCAGTTCTGTTGCTGTAAGGCCTTCGTATTTTTTAGGCACCATATCAAGGTTGATAAGCAGGCTGTCTGCAAGTTCGCCGATAGCAACGGAAACACCGCCTGCACCAAAGTCGTTGCAGCGTTTGATCATTCTTGTCACTGTGCCGTCACGGAACAGTCTCTGGATTTTTCTTTCTTCAGGTGCGTTGCCTTTCTGAACTTCAGCACCGCATTCGGTAAGGGAAGAAACATCATGTGCTTTGGAGGAGCCTGTTGCGCCGCCGCAGCCGTCACGGCCTGTTGCACCGCCAAGAAGAATAACTACGTCTGTGTTTGCAGGTTCTTTACGAACAACGTTTTTAGCAGGAGCAGCACCTACAACAGCGCCAACTTCCATACGTTTTGCAACAAAACCAGGGTGGTAACATTCTTCAATATGGCCTGCAGCAAGACCAATCTGGTTACCGTAGGATGCATAGCCGCTTGCAGCTGTCTGACAGATTTTAATCTGTGGCAGTTTGCCTTCGATTGTTGCGCTTACAGGCACTGTTGGGTCACCTGCACCTGTAAATCTCATTGCCTGATATACATAGCTGCGGCCAGAGAGCGGGTCACGGATTGCGCCGCCAAGGCAGGTTGCTGCACCGCCGAAAGGTTCGATTTCTGTTGGATGGTTGTGTGTTTCGTTTTTGAACATCAGCAGCCATTTTTCCTTGCGGTCATCGATTGTAACATCAATTTTTACGCTGCATGCATTGATTTCTTCACTTTCGTCAAGGCTTTTCAGCTTGCCTGTGCGTTTAAGGTATTTTGCACCGATTGTTGCAAGGTCCATCAGTGTTACAGGGCGGTTGCCTGCAGGATAAAGTTCGTTTTTGATTTCAAGATATTTATCCCAGCTTGCTTTGATGTTTTCGTCTTCAATAACGATATCATTAAGCTGTGTCATAAATGTTGTATGACGGCAGTGGTCTGACCAGTATGTATCAATCATTTTGATTTCGGTCAGTGTTGGGTTTCTTTTTTCTGTGTTTTTGAAATATTCGTGACAGAATGCCAGGTCATCTGCATCCATTGCAAGACCGTTTTCTTTTACGAAGCCTTCAAAATCAGCCGGAGTCATATCGATAAAGCCTTCAAAAACAGGTGTCTTTTCAGGCACTGGATATACTTCTTTAAGTGTTTTTGGTTTTTCCATGGAAGCTTCACGGCTTTCCACAGGGTTAACAAGATATTTTTTGATTCTTTCAAATTCACTGGCGGAGATATCGCCTGTCAGTTTGTATACTTTTGCATATTTAACTGTAGGGCGCACACCTGCTGTTACAAACTGAACACACTGCTGAGCGCTGTCTGCACGCTGGTCAAACTGACCTGGGAGAAGTTCAACAGCAAATGTTCTGTCTGTGATTTTGATGTGGTCAAAGGTGTCGTCAACCTGCATTTCGGAAAAAATGCTTTTTACTGCGCTGTCAAAAACATCTTTTTCGATGTTTTCCACATCATATCTGTTAAAGATTTTAACCTTTTTTACACTTGTGATACCAAGGTTGTTGCGAAGATCGGCAAGAACGCCCTTATCTTCGTTGTTGTAGCCTTCTTTTTTTGAAACATAAACACGATATACCATTATCTTTTACCTCCTATATCATGTCTGTAGAAGCTGTTTTCAAAGCTTACCTTGTCAATATTTGCATAAACTTTGTCCTGTGCATCCTTTACATCATCGCCAAGGCATACAAAGCCAAGCACACGGCCGCCGTTGGAAAGATATTTTCCGTCCTTCATTGCTGTGCCTGAATGGAAGATGTAGTGGAAGCTGTCGTTCTGTCCGTCTGCTTTAAGGCCTGTGATTTCCTTGCCTTTTGCATAAGCTTCAGGATAACCGCCGGAACACATCATAACAACAATTGCGCCGCCTTCTTTGTTGGAGAACTCAACGTTTTCCAGTGTACCGTCGATAACTGCATTCATAATTTCAAGCAGGTCTGTTTCAAGCAGGGACAGACAAACCTGTGCTTCAGGGTCGCCCAGACGGCAGTTGTATTCGATAACCTTTGGTCCCTGTTCTGTTACGATAAGGCCAAAATACAAAACGCCTTTAAAGGTTCTGCCTTCAGCGTTCATAGCATTCATTGTAGGGATAAAGATTTTTTCGAATGCTTCTTTTTCAACTTCTTTTGTATAAACAGGGTTTGGAGCAATAACACCCATACCGCCTGTGTTGAGACCTTTGTCATCGTCAAATGCACGTTTGTGGTCTTTGGAAGAAATCATTGGTTTTACGCATTTGCCGTCTGTAAATGCAAGCACGGAAACTTCTGTACCTGTGAGGAATTCTTCGATAACAATTTCGCTGCCGCTTTCGCCAAATTTGCCGCCTTCCAGCATTTCGATAACAGCTGCTTTTGCATCTTCAAAGTTTTCGGCAATGATAACGCCTTTGCCAAGTGCAAGACCG
>JAGBFE010000196.1 GCA_018109965.1 Oscillospiraceae bacterium
GTGTTATCCTATTATCAGTTTTTATTTAAAATTTCAAATTTTGTGAGGCAAGGATGAAAAAGCTTTTTTATAATCTTATTTTGCCAATCACCTTTGTGGCACTTTTGCTGCTCAGTGTGGTGGGGGTAAGCCAGTTCCGCCCCCTTTTTTGCAAAGCAATACGACAAGCTGGGTACAGCGGAATACATCGGCATTGCCCAGGAGGACCTGATGAGCGTCACCGACGGTCTTTTGTCCTATATGGCAGGTGGCAGGGAAAACCTTGATATGCAGTATGAGGTAAAGGGACAGCTGCGCGAGATTTTTGACGAGCGCGAAAAACTGCATATGATTGATGTAAAAAATCTGTATCTGGGTGTTATTTATATCGGTGCAGGCCTTTTTGTTTCTGCAGCAGCAATGCTGTGGTATCTGATTAAAAAGGACGGTGCAAAAACTGCCCGTGCAACACTTAACCGCAAATACAAGTTTGCAGCAATCGGCCTTGTGGCTGTGATTGGTGCAGTGGGTGTGATGATACTCACCAATTTCCAATGGTTCTGGATAAATTTCCACAAGGTGTTTTTCACAAATGATTTGTGGCTTCTGGACCCTGATATAAGCATAATGATAAATATGTTTCCGCTGGAGTTTTTCTACGCAATCTGTATAGCGGTTATCGGGGTGTTTATTGCACTGTGCGGCGTGGTGAAAGCTGCTTTGACGGTCAAAAAATAATTTAAAGGTGAATGGTATGGAAAATACAGTACTCAATATAGCGGGCTTCAACAAAAACAGCATTACCGACGGCCCGGGCTTCCGCTTTGTTATCTTTGCGCAGGGCTGTGTGCACAACTGCAAGGGATGCCACAACCCCGAAACTCACGCTTTCGGTGTTGGCGAAAACTACACAGCTGCCGAAATCATCGCAATGATACGCAAAAACCCAATGATAAAAGGAGTTACTCTGTCAGGGGGAGACCCGTTCTGTCAGCCAAAGGAATTTGCGGTGCTGTCAGCGGAACTTAAAAAACTTGGCTACGAAATCTGCGCTTTCACTGGCTATATGTACGAAGCGCTGGTAAAGGACACAGATGACGACAAATACAAACTTTTGCAGCAGGTGGACATCCTTATTGACGGGCCGTTTATCGAAAGCGAAAAAAGCCTTGACCTTAAATTCAAGGGCAGCCGCAACCAGCGCACCATTGATGTGCAAAAAAGCCTTGCGGCAGGCACAGCGGTGATAAGCGACAGCCCAAGGTGGGTTTAACCGATCGCAGCGGATAATTTTTAATAGAGGGGGCAAATATGTGCCCTTTTCGATTTTTAAATTTACACAAAACAAAAAGACGGTGGTTTTACCACCGTCTTTGTTTTTGTCTATATTATTTTTCGCTCAAAAGTTTTTCAACTTCTGCAAATGCACCGTCAAGGTAGTCGCCTTCAAACAGTTCAATAACACCCTGGTCACAGTTCTTTGCAAGCTGTGGGTCCATTGGAATCTGTGCAAGCACAGGAAGGTTGTATTTGTCTGCTGTTTCCTGAACTTTGCTTTCGCCAAAGATGTAAATCTTTTTGCCGCAGTCAGGACATTTTACATAGCTCATATTTTCAACGATACCAAGGATTGGCACGTTCATCATATTTGCCATTTTAACAGCTTTTTCAACAATCATGCCAACAAGTTCCTGTGGGGAAGCAACAATGATGATGCCGTCAACAGGGATGGACTGATAAACTGTCAGCGGAACGTCACCTGTTCCCGGAGGCATATCGATAAACATAAAGTCTACATCGTTCCAGATAACATCTGTCCAGAACTGTTTGATAACACCTGCAATAACAGGACCGCGCCATACAACAGGGTCTGTTTCTTCTTTAAGCATAAAGTTTGCTGTCATCAGCTGAATACCTGTTTTGCTGATGTTTGGCAGCATACCAACTTCGTTGCCAAGCACTTTTTTGTGCACACCAAATGTCTGGCCGATGGATGGGCCTGTTACGTCAGCATCAAGCACAGCTGTGTTGTAGCCGTTTCTCTGGCTGAGCACTGCCATCATACTTGTTACAAGGCTTTTGCCAACGCCGCCTTTGCCGCTGATAACACCGATAACCTTTTTAACGCTGGACAGTTCGTTAAGCTGGTCTTTCTGTGGTGCTGTTCTTTCACTGCAGTTGCTGGAGCAGCTGCTGCAGTCATGTGTACATTCACTCATTATATATATTCTCCTTAACCGTAGATTGATATTAGTAAAATAATACTTATATTAGTATACACCTTTTAAAATATTTTTCAACACCATACTGTTTAAATGGGAAAATAGTGCATAAAAATCTGGCAAAAAATGTAAAAAATAAAGATATTTTGAAAAGCCAAAATTACTGACTGTAAAGTTTTGAACACAGTTTTCCACAGGGTGTTGAAAACTCAAAACGGCAAAAAGTCAGACATTTAACCGAAATATGAACAATATGTGAAGTTTTTTTCATCCTGATAATTTTTTTGAATTACAGTTTGTAATATTCAAAAGTTTTCAACAAAAATCTGTGAGTTTTCAACATATGGGGCACTTTTAAACATTTTAACAGGGTTTTAAACCACAGTTTGTTGAAAACTCTGTTGAAACTGTTAATAACTCGCCATTTTGTCAAGAAAAAGTTGCAATTTTATGGGTTTTAACAAAATAATCTTCAAAAAACTATATATTTTTGCTCTTGATTTGTGTATTATATAGGTAAAACTTGACACGAAAGGTTAAAAACTGTATGCAGGCTATATTAAAAAGTTATAATCTTGCGGCATTTGGATGCGTAAGTTTTCAACATTTAAACTTTTTTGATGTGCGTTCAAAGGGCAGAATTCCACAAAATTCCACCACAGCAATCGCCATAATTTTCCCTTATTTCAGCAAAAAATCCATGGAAGGGAACATTAGTGCATACTGTGCGGTGCAGGATTATCACATAGTGGTTATGGAGCAACTAAAATCCATATGTGCCGATCTTAAAGCGGCTTATCCCGACTGCAGTTTTGAGCCTTTTGTGGATGCTTCGCCCATTGACGAGGTTGACCTTGCGGTAAAAGCGGGCCTTGGGGTGAAAGGTGACAACAGTCTGCTGATTACCGAAAAATGGGGCAGCTTTGTTTTTATCGGCGAAATTGTAACCGATATGAAATGCGAAACAGTGCTGTATTCTGTCAAAGGCTGTGCAAAATGCGGCAGGTGCAGTGCCGCGTGCCCCGGCGGTGCAATAAAGGACGGTGTGGTGGACACCGCAAAATGTGCCTCCCATATCAGCCAGAAAAAAGGTGAGCTGACAGAGGCGGAAACCGCCATACTCAAAAAGGCAAAAACGGTTTTCGGCTGTGATATCTGCCAGAAAGTTTGCCCGCATAACACAGGTATTGAAGAAAGCAAAAACCTGTTCAGTGACAATATAATCAACACGGTGCAAAAGGATACTGTGGCAGCAATCTACAAAAGCCGCGCCTTTGGTTTCCGCGGATTGAAAACGCTGGAGAGAAACCTGGAAATTTACGCAGAATAAAATATATTGCAGCAGAGGTGTGATGCCTCTGCTGTTTTTTAATGCCGGATAACAGTAATACAACAGTTTTGTACAATATACAGAATGTTTTGTGTGCCCCGGCTCTGTGAAAGCCTGAATGTAAAGACCTGCAGGGGATGTGTTGTGTCATTGATTTTGTTCAGCCGCAGTTTCTGTTTGTACGCATCGTACATTTTGTGAAAAAATTTTAGCCAAAATGTTAAACCTTTCCTATTTAATTGATTTTTAACGGGATAATATGTATAATAAAATATTATAGTATGGGTTAATGTGCCCATACGCCGCAAACAGTCTGTACAGACGGACA
>JAGBFE010000197.1 GCA_018109965.1 Oscillospiraceae bacterium
AATGCAGTCTGCCCCGGTGTTATAAAAACCGATATGCTTAACTGTTTTACAGAAGCAGACCTTAAATCCCTTGCAGATGAAACCCCTCTTGGCCGTCTTGGTACAACACAGGATGTTGCAAATATGGTGGAATTTGTTCTAAGTGAAAAGGCAAGCTTTGTAACAGGGCAGATTATCGCCGTTGACGGCGGTTTTGCACTTTAATTAAAAAATATAAATCAAAAACGACTGTATGAGCAATTTGTGTTCATACAGTCGTTTTTGCTTTATCTTTTTTAATTAAAGTGCAAAACCGCCGTCAACGGTGATAATCTGCCCTGTTACAAAGCTTGCCTTTTCACTTAAAACAAATTCCACCATATTTGCAACATCCTGTGTTGTACCAAGACGGCCAAGAGGGGTTTCATCTGCAAGTGCTTTTAAATCCTCTTCGCTGAAGCAGTTAAGCATATCGGTTTTTATAACACCGGGGCAGACTGCATTTACACGGATACCGCTTGGTGCAAGTTCCTGCGCCAGTGCTTTGGTAAAAGCGTTTATGCCGCCTTTTGTTGCGGAATAAACCGCCTCACAGCTTGCGCCGTTGTTGCCCCATATTGAGGATATATTTACAATACTGCCGCTGTGCTGTTTAACCATAATTTCAGCCGCCTGCTGACATACATAGATTGTGCCGTTAAGGTTAACGGACACAAGCTTTGCAATATCTTCCTCGTTCATATCCTGCAGAAGCCCAACCCAGCTTACACCTGCACAGTTTACCACTGCATCAAGGGTTTTAAAGCTGTCTTTTATATGCGCAAAAAGTGCGGCAACATCGCTGTAATCCGCTACATTGCATTTTGTATAAATTATCCCGTGCATATTGCTGATTAAATCAAGCCCGTCATTTGTAGAGTTATAGGTGCCGATAACTGTGTAGCCTTTTTCTGCAAGGGTGATGGCAATCTGCCTGCCGATACCTTTGCTTGCGCCTGTGACAAGAACTGTTTTCATACTTATATTTCCAATCTTTTAATTTATGAGATTATTTTACTATATATGTAAACAATTTTCAATAAAACAGCCGCTGTGCAATTATTTTTACACAGCGGCTTATTGTATAATTTTCTATTTATTACTGTTCCTTTTGATATTCAAGTATATCACCCGCATCACAGTCCAGCACTTCGCATATTGCGGCAAGAGTTGAAAAGCGGATAGCAGTAACCTTGTTGTTTTTGATTTTGGACAGGTTTACATTTGATATTCCTACCCTTTCTGCCAATTCATTAAGGGACATTTTACGTTCCACCATCATTCTGTCCAGTCTAAGAACTATTTTACCCACAGTTTTACTCCTTACACCAATCCGTCAACATCTTTTTCCATCTCTGCACCGCGTACAAAAACCTGAGTAAGACACAGAACAATAATTCCCATAATAATACCGCTTTGGTTTACACTTGCTTCAATATCTATATTTATAATACGGATTAAAGCAGTGATAATCAAGCCTACTATTGGAATTGCAATGGAAAAAATACCGATTTCTCTGAGCATACGGATATTATCCGGCTGGAACGGTGTGCTGTTTTCTGATTTTTTAATTATTATATTTATATTGCGAAAAATCATTGCAACTGCCACAAAAATGATAAATGCACCTGCAGAAAAAAGCGCAAATGTCACTGTATCAAATTCTCCTGCAGCATTGAGCACATTTACATCAAACCCGTAGACAGAAGTATCTGTTGCAACTTTTAACGATTCCACATCAACAAGTTTGTACAGCATATCAGGTGCTATAACTGCAGCCCCACCGCATACAGCCATAAAAGCAGCACTAATCCAATGAACAACTTCCAATATTTTTGTAACAACTTTTGCAATGACATTTAAATTTTTCATCAATCTGTCCTCCCCAGGATTTTATAACTATATAATACTATGCGGATTATTGTTTGTCAATAGTTTTTTAATGTTTGTCGATAAATATCATATGTTTTACATAAAATAATACTAAAAAACAAAGAGCAGATTTTTAATATCTGCTCTTTATGAATCATTATTTTCTGTAATTTTAAAACCCAAATATTAGTATGCTTTGCCCCAAACAACAATAGTGTCTGTTTCTTTGCCACAAACAGGGCAAACTCCTTTTTTAACACCCTGTTCGCCAAATGGCATACATCTGGAGGACATGCCTGCCTGGTCTTTCATTGCCTGTTCACATTCAGCGCTGCCGCACCAGTGAGTTTTAACAAAACCATCGTTTTTATCTGCCTGTGCAATGATATCTTCCATTTTTTCCAGTTCAACTGTTCTTGTAACAAGATTTTCTTTTGCACGTGCATAAAGTGCATCTGCATATTCCTTGAAAATTCTTTCAAGTTCTGCTTCAAGATTGTCAAGGGATACAAATGCTTTTTCTCTGTTGTCACGGCGAACAATTACGCACTGATTTTTTTCGATATCTTTAGGGCCGATTTCCAGACGGAGCGGAACACCTTTCATTTCGTATTCAGCATATTTCCAGCCTGGCTGGTTGTCGGAGTCATCAAGTTTTACGCGGTAAAGTTTTTTGAGGCGGTCTTTAAGTTCGTTTGCTTTTTCAAGCACGCCTTCCTTGTGCTGTGCAACAGGGATGATTACCAGCTGGTGTGGTGCGAGAGCCGGTGGAAGCACAAGACCTTCATCATCACCGTGAACCATAATGATTGCGCCTACAATACGTGTGGACATGCCCCATGATGTCTGGTGTGGGTAGCTGCGGCCATTGTTGCGGTCTGCAAATGTGATGTCAAATGCGCGTGCAAAACCATCGCCAAAGTAATGGCTTGTACCGCTCTGCAGTGCTTTGCCGTCGTGCATCATAGCTTCAACTGTATATGTTGCAACAGCGCCTGCAAATTTTTCGCTGTCTGTTTTTTTACCTTTGATTACAGGAATCATTGCTTCTGTTTCAAGAAAATCAGCGTATGTTTCAAGCTGCTGCATTGTTTCTCTTTCAGCATCTTCCTGTGTTTCGTGAAGTGTGTGACCTTCCTGCCACCAGAATTCGCGGCTGCGGAGGAATGGACGGGTTGTTTTTTCCCATCTTACAACACTGCCCCACTGGTTGTACAAAAACGGAAGCTGACGGTAGGACTGAAGCACGTTTCTCCAGTGTTCGCAGAACAGTACTTCAGAAGTAGGACGTACACACATACGTTCTTCAAGTTTTTCTTTTCCGCCGTAGTCAACCCATGCAACTTCAGGTGCAAAGCCTTCAACGTGGTCTTTTTCCTTCTGCAGAAGGCTTTCAGGAATAAGCAGCGGAAGTGCCATATTTACATGGTCTGTTTCTTTAAAACGTCTGTCCAGACATTTCTGGATGTTTTCCCAGATTGCGTAGCCGTATGGACGAACATAAACAAAACCTTTTGCTGAAGAATAGTCTACAAGTTCTGCTTTGCGGCAGATATCTGTATACCACTGTGCAAAGTCTTCGTCACGGCTGGTGATACTTTTAACCAGTTTGTTATCTTTTGCCATTATATATTTCCCTCTCTAAAAAACACTTTGCCCCTTATCAGATAAGGGGCAAATGTAAAATACTGCAAATTAAATATTTTCTTCGATAAATTTAACAACATCGCCCACAGTTTTCATTTTTTCAACTGCATCTTCGGGAACTTCAACGTCAAATTCATCTTCTACGGACATAACAATGTCAACGAGGTCGAGGCTGTCAGCATCGAAATCGTCAATAATGTTGGATTCCATTGTGATTTCTTCTTCTGCAATTTCAAGCTGTTCGCTGATAATGCCTTTCAATTTTTCAAAAACCATAGTAGTTCTCCTTACATACAAGGCACTGTGGTGCCCTTTATTTATATCTATCTATATTATTAAAACTTTTTTTATAACAATTGTCAAGATATTTATCTGTAATCTATATCCAGATTTGCAATGCCGTTGAGTGAAATGTCACCGATATTGCCGTCGAGATATTCAAAATACCCCTGGGCTGCAATCATTGCTGCATTGTCGCCGCAAAGTGAAAGTTCCGGCGAAACAAATCTCTTACCCTTTGCTTTCTGTTCAATCAGTTCTCTCAATCTGCGGTTTGCTGCAACACCGCCTGCAATTGCAAGAGTGTCAAAGCCGAATTCTTCAGCTGCATTTACCAGATTGTCAGACAAAATCTGACTGATTTTTTCTTCAAAGCTTGCCGCAAGGCTGTTGATGTCGGTCGGTTCACCTTTCATATTGTTGGTGTTGAAGGTGTTGATAACCGCTGTTTTAAGGCCTGAAAAGCTTACATCATATTTGTTTTCGGTATGTGGTGTAGGCAGCTTGTATTTGAATTTATCCCCGCTGAGTGCTGCTTTTGACACTGCAGGACCGCCCGGATATCCAAGGCCAAGTGTGCGGCTGACCTTGTCAAAGGCTTCGCCTGCCGCATCATCAATTGTACGGCCTATAACACGGAATTTTGTGTAATCCTCCACCGCAACAATATGGCTGTGACCGCCCGATGCCACAAGGCAGATAAACGGCGGTTTTAGGTCTTTGTTTGTGAGATACAGCGCACCAATATGCCCGCGGATGTGATGTGTCGGCACAAGGGGTTTGCCGCTGGCATAGCTCAAACCTTTGGCAAAGTTGACACCCACCAGCAGTGCACCGATAAGCCCCGGTGCAAAGGTACAGGCAATTGCATCGACATCATTTACTGTGCAGTTGGCTTCGTCAAAGCATTTCTGCACAACTTCGCTGATTGCATCTATATGTCTGCGGGAAGCAATTTCCGGCACAACACCGCCATAAAGGCCGTGTTCTTCCGCCTGGGAATAAACCACACTGGAAATAATTTCCCTGCCGTCTTTAACTATGGAAGCCGCTGTTTCGTCACAGCTGGATTCGATACCCAATACTAACATATTATCTTTCCTTTATATTGAGATTGTTTTTAACTATATAATTTTATAACTGTACAGCCTATAAGTCAAGTTTGTAGATAAGTGCATTTTCCTTTGGGTTGGAATAAAAGTTTTTGCGTGCGCCTAAAAACTCAAAACCCAGTTTTTCATAAAGCTTTATTGCAGGGGTGTTGCTTTCCCTTACTTCCAGCACACAGGGCAGTCCAAGCTGTTTTATGCTTTCGGTAAGTAAAAATTCACCATACCCTTTGCGCTTGTGTGCTGCATCTGTAACCACAAACACAAGTTCGGCATCATCTGCCACAACAAATGACGCAAATGCAACCGCTGTGTTGTCGGTTTCCAGCACAAAGCTTTTTATACTGTCATTTTCAAGGCTTTCGGCAAGAGATGTTCTGCTCCAGCCGTCAGGTACGTTTTGCAGCATCCTGGCAACAGCGTCAACATCTGCAGGCTCAAATTCTCTAACCTTTGGCAACATACCAGTTTTCCCCCATATTTACATCAACTTTAAGCGGCACCGACAGCTGTGCGGCGTTGCGCATTGCTTCGCCCAGTATTTCAGCTGCTTTTTCAGCTTCTTCAACCGGCGCCTCAACGATGAGTTCATCGTGTACCTGCAGGATAAGTTTTGCCCTCAAACCTTCTTCCTTGAGGCGCTGACTAACCTTTACCATTGCAATTTTGATGATATCTGCGCTTGTGCCCTGGATTGGGGTGTTCATTGCCATACGTTTGCCCATCTCCTGC